>JAATGO010000153.1 GCA_015654605.1 Betaproteobacteria bacterium | reverse complement strand
TCGATTGAAGATCCTGCCCATTTTTGTGAGCAGGAAGCGCGTCGGATTGATTGGCATATACCATTTTCCAATCCCCTGGATTATACAAATCCACCTTTTGCAAAATGGTTTAACGGAGGTCAGACTAACTTATGTCACAACGCGATTGATCGTCATTTGGCACAACGTGGAGAGCAGGCTGCATTGATTGCAGTATCTACTGAAACTGATACAGAGAAAACGTTCACTTTCAATGAGCTACATGCAGAGGTCAATTGCATGGCCTCCATTATTCAGTCTTTGGGGATTGAGCAGGGCGATCGTGTATTGATCTATATGCCGATGATTGCTGAAGCCGTATTTGCCATGTTGGCATGTGCGCGTATTGGTGCGGTACATTCTGTTGTATTTGGCGGGTTTGCTTCAAATAGTCTGGCCACACGAATTGATGATGCGCAGCCGAAATTGGTTATTTCTGCTGATGCTGGCTCACGTGGTGGCAGAGCGATTCCTTATAAATGTTTATTGGATGAGGCCATCAAACTAGCGCAACATAAACCAAAAAATGTGCTATTGGTTGATCGTGGATTGGCAGATATGGCACGCACGGCAGAGCGCGATATCGACTACGCCCCATTGCGGGAGCAGCATATGCACGTGAAGGTGCCAGTCGTTTGGCTGGAGTCGAATCAACCATCCTACATTCTCTACACCTCTGGCACGACAGGAAAACCCAAAGGGGTGTTGCGCGACGTTGGTGGATATGCCGTTGCATTGGCAGCATCCATGCAGCATATATTTTGCGGTAATCCCGGAGAGACATTTTTTTGTACGTCTGATATTGGTTGGGTGGTGGGGCATTCTTATATTGTGTATGCACCGTTGATCGCTGGCATGGCAACAGTGCTATATGAAGGCTTACCGGTAGTGACAAAACCGCAAATTGATGCGGGCGTTTGGTGGCGTATTGTAGAAAAATACAAAGTTAGTCGGATGTCGTCTTCTCCCACTGCCATTCGTGTTTTAAAAAAACAATCCTCGGAGTTTATGAGCAAGTACGATTTATCATCGTTACAGGCACTCTATCTGGCAGGTGAGCCATTGGATGAGACAACATCAACATGGATCGCCAATGCATTGGATGTGATGGTGATCGATAATTACTGGCAAACAGAAAGTGGTTGGCCCATTTTATCAATTGCCAAAGGGATTGATGATAAGCCGACGAAGTTGGGAAGTCCGGGAGTGCCATTGTATGGCTACAAAATGCACATTATCGATGAAAAAACAGGAGCACCTTGTGGCGCAAATCAAAAAGGCGTCATAGCGATTGACGGTCCGTTGCCACCAGGTTGTATGCAGACTTTGTACCGAGATGATCAACGCTGTATTGATACATATTGGTCAAATTTCTCACGTCCTATGTATTCCACATTTGATTGGGGAATCCGTGATGAGGAGGGCTATTATTTTATCCTTGGACGCACTGATGATGTGATCAATGTTGCCGGACATCGGTTAGGAACCAGAGAAATTGAAGAAAGTATTTCTAGCCACTCATCCGTTGCAGAAGTGGCGGTTATTGGTGTTGAAGATAAGTTGAAAGGGCAGGTGGCAGTTGCTTTTGTTGTACTCAAGGATGCAAGCGCTGCCGCTGATAAAGCGCAGGCCGCAATACTGGAGGAAAAGATTATGGCAGTGGTTGTGCAGCAGATAGGTGCTGTTGGTCGCCCAGCCCGTGTATGTTTTGTGAGCTTGCTACCAAAAACACGTTCTGGGAAATTATTGCGGCGTTCTATACAGGCGATCTGCGAGGGGAGAGATCCCGGTGATTTGACAACAATCGAAGATCCTTCATCTCTGAAGCAAATAGAACAGGCATTTCGTCACAAGTAGCATTAGCGTACCTGTTGTCTGCTTGATGAAAGAGAAGTTTGTGACGCAATTTGTGAGGAGGTATCGCCTGCAGCCAATGCCAGTATGTGGGATACTGGCAGCTCTTCAAAAAGGATGCAAGTAATGAGATCGACCAGAGCGGCTTCGGCGATAGAACGTCTTAATGCACGGGCAAATACGCGTCAGTATTCTATGGCGCGCACTTCTTCCGAGCTTTTTTATCTGGTATCGCGTACGGAACAACAGACACTTGAGAAATTAAGCGAGCCACTTGATCTGGATGCTTTCGTCAAATTTGTTAATGCCTATGGCCCTCAAAAGCCGCCACGTATTAGCAAATTGGATGTGGCTTTTGAGAAACAGCTAAAAAAGAAATAAATAACACGGTAAATTTTTTTGCCAATAGCTTCCACCGACTTCCCCTATTGGGTTTCGCCGCTATTGCATGATAGCGGCGACTAGAGTTAATAAAATAGGGGGTGATTTGCAAGTTTCACTCAACAAAAATTGACTCTTTAGCGCTCTTTCCTCCCTGTATAAAAACATGTGTGAATGCACGATACCAAGTTGTCAGATATGGGGAATAAATTTTTTTCTTATCAGGATAAAAAGAGTATTTGCTAAATTTAAATCGCTTGGATATACTCCTGCTCATGTTGTACGATGTCATATAACAAATTAACCGGTATGGTTTTAGTTAACACTGAAAACGCCATCTATATTACCTTTGACAATGCAATACGCATTGTTGCAATCAGTTAATTTAGGGGCGCGCGCCCAGACAACAAGAGACAGGAGACGTCCGTGAGTCCAAATAAGGTTGCCGCTGCTGCTGTTGGTCACATCAAAGCCAGTCACATACGGTATTTGATTCTTTTTATGCTGTTCATTGTGACAACGGTCAATTATGCCGACCGGGCTACACTGTCAATTGCTGGGTCTGCAATGAAATCCGAACTGGGGTTGGATCCGGTAACGATGGGGTATATTTTCTCGGCATTCAGTTGGGCCTACGTATTGGCCCAATTGCCAGGAGGCTGGTTGCTGGATCGTTTTGGTTCCAACAAAATTTATGTTTGGAGCCTCGTGCTGTGGTCAATATTCACTTGTCTACAGGCAGGCGTTACCTGGATGAGTACCTCTGCTGCGATAGTGACTTTGTTTATCTT
>JAATGO010000410.1 GCA_015654605.1 Betaproteobacteria bacterium | reverse complement strand
CACTTCATCGGCTGTATTGCCTTCCAAATCAAATCTGCTGGTCGCCTTCTCCATTTTCTTCAAATACTGTAGAGAATTAGTATGCATCCCCAGTGCAATACGTAATAACTTACGATTAAGGTCTGGCAACTTTGCGAGTAATTGCTTATCAATACCGATGGCCAATGGCATACAATCACGAAAAACAGGAAATTGTGCCTGTAAATCTTTCAGTAGCAGACGAGCAGATTGCACCGGTGTTAGTGCTGCATCGGCACTCTGAGGTGTCTCGGGGTGAGTATTATGGTCTAAATTAGTAGGCATCATGGGTTACAACACTTGCTTTTATTAGTTTAGGAAACGAAGCATAGCATGGTCATTGGCTAAAATTGAAGCACAACTATTGCGTAACATCAAACAAATCCCTATTTTTAATCGTCTTTTATCATGATTAATCTAGGTACGCTTCTCTTCTTTCCAACAACATATGCCATCTCATTGACCATGTAAAAACATCGCTATTGAAATCGCAAACAATGCCACGCAAAACAACATCCTCAATCGTCGCTCCGATATGTGGTGCGCCAATGCTACTCCCCATGACACACTGAATACCCCACCAATCGCTAGAGGAATGCCAATGTTCCAGTCTACATGACCTGCCTTGGCATAGGTCCACAATGCCACCAAGGTACCAGGTGCTACCATCGCCAATCCAAGCCCTTGGGCTGCTGTCTGTGTTATGCCAAATAACGCCACCATCATCGGTACAGCAACAATGGCTCCGCCAACACTGAAAAATCCGGCTGTTGCACCAGAAAAAATACCAACGCCTGGCAAGTATTTCGTTGGCAATAGCCATCCTGGTGAATTTTCGTTTTTGTCCTTATTCAGCAATGCCCACAGATAATACAGAGCCAGCACTGCCATAAAAACAGCGAAAGCAAACTGAAGTGATCGCGCAGAAACAGCGATAGCAAAGTGCGCGGCTACCCAAGTGACCAGGACAGATGGAATGCTCATCATCAGCGCTAAACGCATAGCGATCTTGTTACGTTGCTTGTAACGCCAGAAACCGATAAGCACATTGGGAACAATCATGACCAGTGCTGTTCCCTGCACCAGTTGCTGATCCATTCCATATAAAAAAGCCAGTACATGAATGGCTATCAAGCCACCACCAATACCAAATAAGCCACCCACAGCTCCCAATAGAGCCCCTAGTAACAGGTTAAGTCCGGTTACAAAAAACAAAGAATGCATCATAAATAAGTATACGCTACACATCCAACACCCATATGGATGTGCGCTAGCGTTCATATCTTCCAAAATCAGGCAGCAAAAGTCATAACGCAGACTATCATGTACAGATCTGCTGTCACCAATTGCCGATTGTTTTCATTCTGCTTGTTATTGGAAATATTCAAGCCCCTTACTTTCCCCATGGCAATCAGTGATACTGAAAACCAATGCAAGAAAACCATCACTTTACAGGAATTGACGAAAAATGCCGACTGCAAAGCGCGTTACAATGCCATTTTCTTGCTGCGATCTAGAAATTTCAATGACTTGATACAACAACTGGTCATGGCTAGATGACTCATGTATAATGCCCCGCTTGAGTAGGAAGGTTGGCAGAGCGGTTGAATGCACCAGTCTTGAAAACTGGCGAGGATGCGAGTCCTTCGTGAGTTCGAATCTCACACCTTCCGCCAGACATTATTTAAAATACGTGGGCTCTACCCCATCAACGGGGGATGGGTCATCATTAAACACGATTGATCACACCGTTCCAACCGCATTGAGCCAGGACTCTCATACGATAGTTTTCAAAGTTTCTAAAGCCATAGGCACGATGTGAGAGCATCTCCATTTTCGTATCCTTGAGTAATACCATTGGATTTAGAGAAACGCCACATCCTGACGATGGGTTCTCGCCACGAGGTGAGTACCGCCGCTCTGGCTGGGCACTGGCAAATTGTGCTATCAACGTCAGGAACCTGGGCAGCATCTTCCTGGCATGTTCGGCAGTGACGGTCTTGAGTAGCAGAAACTCAGTCACCCGACTATACTATCGACTAGGGACATCGGTATTACCGCCATTACACTCGTTCTTCCTAAAAACAAGTTTAATGAATTCCGCTTATTCCCCGTTTATGAGGTAGTGCCCATTTGACTTTCCATATTTATCCTTGTTATCTGCCCTCGGTTAAAGAATAAAGTGCGCATCTTGGATGCAAATACCCCTCGTTATCCCATAAATCGACAAGCTCAGTCGTAATGTCATACCCCCTACGTCGTAATTCAGTTATGCGAGCAGGAGCTTGGTAATGGCTTAATATTTTTGTCATTTTAGGCTCAGCAATTCTCGCTGTGGCCAGTATTTCTTCTAAACTAACAGGAAGCAGAACCTCCGGAAACCCTTCATCCGTTAAAACAGATATAGCGAAAACAGGGATGCTCATATGGTTGGCCACAATAACTTCCGGAACAGTACTCATTCCTACAGCATCCCCGCCTATGATACGCAGGTATTTATATTCTGCCCTGGTCTCCAGATTTGGCCCTGTTACGGATACATAAACTCCCTGGTGACAGCTGATCTGTTCTTTTTCTGCAATCTTCAGTGCCCTGCTGATCAGATCTTTGTGATAAGGCTGGCTCATATCAGGGAACCGCGGGCCCATATCAGCATCATTTATCCCGCGCAGCGGACTCTCAGGCTGCAGATTGATATGATCATTGATCACCATCAGGTCGCCCTTTTTAAAGTCTGGATTTAAGGACCCTGCGGCATTGGAAACAAACAAATACCGGATTCCCAAT
>JAATGO010000359.1 GCA_015654605.1 Betaproteobacteria bacterium | reverse complement strand
ATCGACAGCCGCCCTGTCTGTACTGTTGCAAGAAGGAATTGGTGATACGATTCGTATTTCGCTGACCCCAGAGCCGGGCGGGGATCGTACCAAGGAAGTGATCGTTGGTCAGGAAATATTGCAGACCATGGGGCTGCGCAAATTTACGCCAATGGTGATTGCCTGCCCAGGCTGTGGTCGTACCACATCGACTGTATTCCAAGATTTAGCAGATAAAATACAAACCTATCTGCGTGACCAGATGCCCGTATGGAAAGGGATTTATCCCGGAGTGGAAAGCATGAATGTGGCAGTCATGGGATGTATTGTGAATGGTCCAGGGGAGTCTAAGCATGCCAATATTGGTATCAGCTTGCCTGGTACTGGAGAATCTCCCGCTGCCCCAGTGTTTATTGATGGTGAAAAGAAGATGACGTTACGTGGAGAGCGTATTGCAGAAGAGTTTCAGGGGATTGTTTTGCAGTATGTCCAAACACATTACGCTGCTTCGTCATGATGAAAAGAATACCGCGGCGAACATGCTCTTGAAACGTAATAACACTGAATGAAATATGATTGTAAAAAAGTATGTCTGAAAAAACTGAGAAAATTGTTGGCGTTAAAGGCATGAATGATATTTTGCCTGCAGACGCACCACTGTGGGAATTGTTTGAAAACACTGTTCATTCAGTTTTGAAAAGCTATGGTTTTCAGCAAATTCGTACGCCTATTGTAGAGCCTACGGCATTATTCGCACGGGGGCTCGGCACTGTCACGGATATTGTTGAAAAAGAAATGTATTCGTTTACGGACTCGATGAATGGAGATCAACTGACATTACGCCCTGAAAATACGGCTAGTGTTGTGCGCGCTTCCATTGAGCATAATTTGACCTATGATGGTCCTAAGCGATTATGGTATGTTGGCCCCATGTTTCGTCATGAGCGGCCACAACGGGGGCGATACCGGCAATTTCACCAGGTAGGAGCCGAAGCATTAGGCTTTACCGGACCAGATATCGACGCGGAACTGATTATGCTGTGCCAACGGCTCTGGGATGATCTTGGCTTGTCAGATATACGGCTTGAACTCAATTCGATTGGTGATGCAACGGAGCGTAGTCGCCATCGCGCTGATCTGATTGCCTATTTCGAACAACATCAGACATTATTGGATACCGAAGCACAACGTCGACTGTATACGAATCCCTTACGGATTCTTGATACCAAAAACCCAACCATGCAGGAGTTGGTTAATGCAGCGCCTAAGTTGCTGGATTATCTGGGAGAGGAATCCAGTGCCCATTTTGAAGGGGTACAGAAGATTTTGCGGCACAATAATATCCCATTTACGATTAATCCCCGTCTGGTGCGTGGTATGGATTATTACAATCGTACCGTATTCGAATGGGTCACCGATCAATTGGGGTCACAGGGGACAGTATGTGGTGGTGGGCGCTACGATCCCCTGGTAGAGATGTTTGGTGGAAAACCAACTCCAGCATGTGGATTTGCCATGGGGGTTGAGCGCTTGATGGAACTGATGAAGGCCAATGGCGAGCAACTAGCATTGAATCAATGTGATGTCTATATGGTTCATCAAGGAGAAGCAGCACAATTGCAAGCATTTGTGTTAGCAGAGCGGTTGCGCGGTGTTGGGCTTGATGTTGTGTTACATTGCGCATCGGCGAATGCAAGTAGCAGTTTCAAGGCGCAGATGAAACGCGCTGATAGCAGTGGTGCTGCGTTCGCAGTGATTATTGCTGAAGATGAAGTTGCCAATGCCACTGCGACAGTAAAAAGTTTGCGCGCAGATGGTAGCAATGGTAGTAGCAACCAAAAGACAATTGCTTTTGATAGCGTACCAGATTATCTCGTTGATCAAATCGTTGGCGATGACCACGATCACGATCATGTCCATTATCATCATTAATTTTTAGATACCTTTATTCATGGCATACGATTTAGAAGAGCAGGAACAGATTGCGACTCTCAAGGAGTGGTGGCGCAAATATGGTAATTTGACGACGTGGCTATTGATTGTCGTATTATTGGCTTTTGCTGGATGGCGAGGATGGAATATATACCAGTCTCGACAATCGCAGCAGGCGTCACAACTCTATGCTGTACAGCAGGAGGCGCTTGAAGCGCATGATAATGCGAGGGTGCAACGTGCGGCGCAGGATATACAGGAAAAATTTGGGCGTACGTCTTATGCAGCGATGAGTGCTCTGGTAGCCGCCAAAGTTGCTTTTGACACCAATGATCATACTACTGCCAAAAAACAGTTGCAGTGGATATTGGATCATAGTCAGAATGCAGCTTATCAATCCATTGCTGCCGTGAGGTTGGCAGGCGTGCTACTGGAAGAAAAGGCTTATGACGCCGCACTTAAGGTGTTATCAGGAAATTTCCCAGCTGCTTTTGACAGTATCATCGCTGATCGTAAAGGGGATATTCTGCTGGCACAGGGCAAACGTGATGAAGCGCGTGTAGCCTATCAGTTAGCACTGGATAAGAGTGGGCAAAATGATCCAGCACGGGCAGTTATCCAATTAAAACTGGATGCAGTTGGTGGTGCGACAGAAAAAGCGGCAGCCTGATGGCTCATCATTCTCATGAAGTCCTGCAAAAGGAATGCAATATGCGCAGTGAGTTACAAGCAATACCAAAGGGAATATCAAAGCGGTCGACCACATGGGCTGGGATGTTGGCAGGTCTGAGCGTGGTAGTATTATTGTCCGGTTGTTCATTGTTTTCCGGCAAGAAAGAAGCGAATCCGCCATCTCCTTTGGTTGAATTTAAGCAAACGTTAACGATACACAAGCAATGGTCAGTCTCTGTCGGCAAAGCAGGTTCGTTCCTCTTTGTACCAGCGGTGGCCAGCGGGAGTGTTTTTGCAGCATCAGCAGATGGTACCGTTGTACGTATTAATGCCAAAACTGGAGAGGTTCTTTGGCGCATCAATGCAGGTACGACGTTGACTGCAGGGGTCGGCAGTGACGGTAGTACGGTAGCGGTGGTCGGCAGTAAAGGCAACATTCGGGCATTTGACGGTAATGGTAAGTCGATATGGGAGGCGCAGGCTCCTAGCGCAGTACTGTCAGCGCCAGCAGTAGGACAAGGGCTGGTTGTGGTACGTAGTATCGATAATAGTGTGACGGCATATTCTGCTGAAGATGGTACGCGACGCTGGAGTGTTGTTCGTCCGTTGCCATCGCTTACCTTACGCTCGGCACCCGGTATCGTGCTCAATGGGCAGTCAGCCATAGTGGCACAACCTGGTGGTAGACTTGCGTCATTGGCACTTAATAATGGTGGTGGACGTTGGGAAATTGCTGTTGCAGATCCTCGTGGTACGACAGAGTTAGAGCGTATTGCAGATGTGTCTGGTATTCCTGCCGTGGGCGATAATGATGTCTGCGTTACCAGCTATCATGGGCGCATTGGATGTTTCGATCTTCCAAACGGTAATGTTCGTTGGGCGAAAGATTTCTCTAGTGATGTCGGCGTATCGTTGAGTGATCGTTATGTTTTTGCTGCAGATGATAAAGGTCAAGTTGACCAATTTGCGCGAGATACCGGAGCACTACTTTGGCAAAATGTGGATCTTGCTTATCGTGGGCTGTCAGTACCGATTGCAGCGGGCAGTGCAGTAGCGGTAGGGGACTATCAGGGATATATTCACTTTCTGTCTGTCGCCGATGGACATTTGGTGGCGCGTACCAGTACTGATGGCAGTCCAGTTTTACCAACACCAGTAGCAGCAGGATCTGCCGTTATTTTTCAGACACAAGATGGAACCTTAGTCGCTTTGGCGACAGAATAGATTGAATGAAGCCGGTTATTGCACTTGTTGGACGTCCCAATGTTGGTAAATCGACATTGTTCAATCGGCTCACTCGATCCCGTGATGCGCTTGTAGCAGATTTGCCTGGTTTGACTAGGGATCGTCACTACGGGGAAGGTCGAGTTGGCGAGCGTCCGTTTTTGGTTATTGATACCGGCGGTTTTGAGCCTGTTGCCAAGAATGGCATCATGCATGAAATGGCCAAGCAGACCAAACAGGCCGTGATTGAGGCTGATGTTGTCATATTTATCGTTGATGGCCGTCAAGGGCTGACACCGCATGATAAAACTATCACCGATTTTTTACGTAAATCGGGGCGTTCAGTCATGTTGGTGGTGAATAAAGCAGAGGGAATGCTGTATACCGCTGTGACAGCCGATTTTTATGAATTGGGGCAAGGTGATCCCTATGTCATTTCTGCGGCACACGGTGATGGTGTTGCTGATCTGGTAGAAGAAGCCTTAAACATTGCTCAGGCACAGCATCCAGAAGATGTTGGCGAGTCTGAGGAAGAGCATAAAGGAATCAAGATAGCGATTGT
>JAATGO010000036.1 GCA_015654605.1 Betaproteobacteria bacterium | reverse complement strand
GGAGACCCGGTGGTCGCATCCATCTTCGTCAATCGCCTGCAATTCGGCCCCAATGAAGATTTTGACAAATATCCTCGTACCTTCCAGGCCGATGTGGAAAAGTTGGAAAAAGAAGGTGTCTATGTCCTGTTTGCCCCCACCGAAAAAGACCTGTACCCGGAGCCACAGGAATACCGCGTGCGCCCCCCCGATGATCTAGGAAATATTCTAGAGGGAGAATTCCGTCCAGGATTTTTCTCTGGTGTCAGCACAGTGGTGCTGAAATTATTTTCCTGTGTGCAGCCTCGTGTTGCCATTTTTGGCAAAAAAGATTATCAACAGCTCATGATTGTACGCAACATGGCACGGCAGTTTGCCTTGCCAACAGAAATTATCGGCGCAGAAACCTATCGTGCTGACGATGGCCTTGCCCTGTCATCTCGCAATACTTATTTAACAGAACAAGAGCGACAAGAAGCTCCCCTGTTGTACCAACTGTTAAATCAAGTCGCCGACCAAATGCGCACAGGTCGTAAAGATTTACCTACTGTGGAACGAGATGCAATGCAACAGCTCGTGCAACATGGTTGGCAACCAGACTATGTTGCCATTCGCAAGCGTGCTGATCTGCAAGCTCCGACATCAGAAGAGTTAGCGCAGGAAACCCCTCCTCCACTAGTCGTTCTAGCTGCCGCTAAACTGGGAAACACGCGTCTGATTGACAATTTGGAAATTTAAAATACTTACGCTTATCCTCCCCTTCAATTCCAGCATCATGCATATGTCTTAAAAAAAATCGTCACAAGGATTCACAAAAAATGTGGAAATAGGCTGTGCTTGAGCATGTGTTTCTGTATCAGGAATTAATTCTCTCACTACAATTGAACAACTATTTGTTGAGATATCCATTCTTGTATCATAATCATGACCAGCCTGAGGAATAAAGGCGACTCCCATAAGGCCACAGCGTACTGCCCCTCCTGCTCCCTGAGCATCCAGAAACATGTCAATAGTCAAAGGTTTTTAGCTGGCACGACATATTCGTTGTATGACCAAGGGAGATCATATTTGGTGGCAGCATTAATATTGGTAAATATGCCATTATTAGCAACATGCACTTTGCCATCTGCTGCTTTCTGCAACTTTTGTTTTTCATCTCAACTTAACATGCGTCTTACAGGATTACAAATCACACACCAGACTATGCCTTGCATCTATTGGTCTTACGACTCAGCAGCGCCAGATTCTGCCGGCTTTTGCACTGCAGCTTTCATAAGACCCATATACCGCAATGCTAATGCTTCATAAAGTGGTGGGGCAAACAAGCGCGATACCCTACTGGCAATGAGGGCTGTCGCCATCAAGGAAATCACCAGCGAATGTCCATTGATCATTTCCATCACAATCACAAAAGCGGTAATCGGTGATTGTGTTACTGCTGCCAGATACCCTACCATTGCCAATGCAATCAACATCGATAATGACATATCACCAAATAGTAAATGCAGCAGATTTCCCAAACCCGCACCTATGGATAGCGAAGGTGCAAAAATACCGCCAGGTATACCGGGTAAATAAGAGCTGACCATGGAAGCCATTTTCAGCAATGGATACCATCCAGACAAATGCTCTTGCCCTGACAACACGTCTTTCGCCTCTACATAACCACTACCGAAGGTGGCACCTCCGGCGATAATGCCAATGATGGCCACGACGCCACCACATAATGCGCCAAATGCCACAGGACGCTCATGGCGCAAGGCACGTAATCGTTCTGGAATCCATTTATCCGTATTGAGTAACAACCAGCAAAAGATCCCGCCCGCAGCACCTGCCAATATTCCTGTCATCAGTACCGCGAACACTAGCTCTCGTGCACTCTGTGGAGTGGCATTGATAGTACCAAAATAAGTGTAGTTACCATTCACCCCCAAAGCCACCACCCCTGCAAAAATAATAGTAGTGATCACAACGCCACTGGCACGCTGCTCAAAACTGCGTGACAACTCTTCGATTGCGAAAACAATGCCAGCCAGGGGGGTATTGAATGCGGCAGACAGCCCCGCCGCCGCTCCAGCTAAAATCAGACGCCGCTCAAAAACAAGTGAAGGACGTGGATAAAAGCGATGCATCTGGTACATCAGCGCAGCACCCACCTGCACTGTTGGTCCCTCGCGGCCAATGGTAAAACCTCCTATGATGCCAAGAAAGGAAATACCAATTTTTCCTATCAATATTTTTAATGACAGCAATGCTGGGGCACGTTGTTCAGGAGACTCGCCATGATCCGAGAGCGTTGCCATGACCTGTGGTATCCCACTACCCTCTGCTCCTGAGAAGTAGTGGCGCGTAGCCCACACGCATGCCGCACCTACTGCAGGCGTCAGTAACAAAGGTAGCCACCGAGAATATTGTTGTATCGCCAAAAACAACTGAAAGCCATAGTCAATGAGCCATGCATAACCTACCGCGATAAATCCTACCAGCACAGCTCCCAGCCACAATATCCCATACCGTAACCACAACCGTCGTGCATGCCGTAGGGATAGCGTATGGAGCCCGGAAAACCGGATCATTGTTGCCTCACGAGGGAAATAGTAAAAATAGAAAACAACGAGAACCTCTTTCGCCTAAAAATGGCATAAGTTTCATATAAACACCTCAACAACGGCTTTGTAGCCAGGCGAGCTAAGTGATGCAGTACGGTGGGGAAAAGTCGTACGAATAAAAAATGGTCATTATCCATCATGTTTGAGAACTTTGGGCTTTGGGCTTTGG
>JAATGO010000088.1 GCA_015654605.1 Betaproteobacteria bacterium | reverse complement strand
ATGGGTGGTGGTACCGGAACCGGTGCTGCACCTGTGGTAGCGCAAGTTGCTAAGGAGCAGGGAGCGCTGACGGTGGCAGTGGTATCCAAACCATTTTCGTACGAAGGACAAAAATGCATGGATATCGCTGATCAGGGACTGGAAGAACTGGGGCAGTATGTTGACTCGCTGATTATCATCTTGAATGAAAAGCTGGAAGAAATCTACGAAGATGACAGCATGATAGAGTGGCTAGGACATGCTGATGATGTGTTGAACAATGCGGTGGCAGGAATTGCAGAAATCATCAATGTTCCGGGACATATCAATGTCGATTTCAATGATGTGAAAACCATCATGGGAGAACAAGGAAAGGCAATGATGGGTACAGCGACAGCCAGCGGTGTTGATCGTGCGCGTGTTGCTGCTGAGCAAGCAGTTGCCTCTCCTTTGTTGGATGGAATTGATTTGTCTGGTGCACGTGGTGTGTTGGTCAATGTAACGGCCAGCCGCAACCTCAAAGGCAAGGAAATCAAGGAGGTCATGGCAACAGTGCGTGCTTTTGCAGCGGCAGATGCTTCCATTGCACAAGGGATTGCCTATGATGATAGTCTGGGTGATGAAATTCGCGTCACAGTGGTGGCTACTGGACTTGGTCGTTCACGCAAGGTGCAATTGGTGCAGACCCCAGTGCTGCGTACGGGAACCAACAACGAGCCAGTCATGGCGAATGCTGGTAGTTCCGCTCAAGGCGCTTTCGGTGGGCTGAAAGCACCTGCTGTGTGGCGTCGCGAATCGGCATCGGATACCGTGCGCGCTCTGGAAAAGAATGGTATGGAGACATATGACATTCCTGCCTTTCTACGTAAACAGGCTGACTGAGTAAGCCGACCGGGCAAGTAGATTCACTGGTCGGAGGTGATGGAATTAGTCGTGATTGCATAGGTGGATAGTATGCAATCACGAGCTTTGGGCTATGGGCTTCTCGTGCGTTCTTGATTGGGCGATGGTATCGTTCTGGGAAAGCATACAGCAGAGGAACTGGGAAACAGGCATACTAGCGTTGTTGCACAGGGCTGTTATGGCGTGTTTTTCTATTTTCTGGAGGATTATGATTATGACAATTAAAGTGGGCGACCGTTTGCCAGAAGGTTCCTTGTCGGAATTTATCGAAACGGAAACAGAGGGATGTGCTCTTGGGCCGAATACATTTGCCGTGGCAGATTTGGTCAAGGGTAAGAAAATTGCTCTGTTTGCAGTACCGGGGGCATTTACGCCGACATGTTCAGCTAAGCACTTGCCTGGTTATATCAAGTTAGCACCGCAGTTCAAGGCTAAAGGCATCGATGAGATTTGGGCGCTGTCTGTCAATGATGCCTTTGTGATGGGCGCTTGGGGGCGAGACCAGAAGGCGGCCGGGATTGTTCGCTTGCTGGCGGATGGGAGTGCTACTTTTACCAAGGCACTGGGATTGGAAGCAGACTTTACGGCGCGTGGTATGGGGATACGGTCACAACGGTATTCGATGTTGTTGGAAGATGGTATCGTCAAAAAGCTAAATATTGAAGCACCGGGCAAATTTGAAGTATCTGATGCAGAAACATTGTTGGCACAGCTGAGCTGATAGGGTGCTCATTGCGCCATGATGAATGGAATATGTTGCAGAGGATGGCAGATATCGCTGGGTTTCTGCTGTTTTATGTATGGAAAATAGCAAAAAGTGGCAAATAAATGCTACATGTGTCCGTTTTTTGTAATAAAAGGTGGCTTATAGAGCAGTTTCTAGGCCGTATTATGGGTGCCTTGGCTATATAATGCGAAGATGTTGAAACAACGCACAATTAAAAAGGCTGTCCAGACGATTGGCGTCGGATTGCACTCAGGCACCAAAGTCGAATTGACATTACGCCCAGCTGCGGTAGACGTCGGTATCATATTTCGGCGTATTGATCTTGACCCTGTGGTGGAGTTTCCTGCTTCTGCTGCGGGTGTCGGAGATACCCGCATGGCGTCGACCTTGTCAGTGGATGGACAGCGGGTATCCACAGTTGAGCACTTGTTGTCAGCTTGCTCAGGTCTAGGTATCGATAATCTGTATATTGATTTGACTGCTGAAGAGATTCCTATCATGGATGGATCAGCATCATCATTTGTTTTTCTGTTGCAGCAGGCTGGTCTACAAGAACAAAATGCAGCCAAGAAATTTATCCGCGTTAAGAAAGCAGTAGAAGTGCGCGAAGGTGAAGGCGCGCGTGAAAAATGGGCACGGCTGGAACCGTATAATGGATTCAAATTAAAGTTCTTCATTGAATTTAATCATCCTGCAGTGGATGCTACCGGGCAGGTTGCAGAGGTCGATTTTGGTATCGAATCCTATGTGAAAGAAATTGCACGCGCGCGTACCTTTGGATTTATGCAGGATGTAGAAACATTGCGTGGAATGGGTTTGGCACGTGGAGGTTCTTTTGAAAATGCCATTGTGCTGGATGAATATCGCATTCTCAATGCCGATGGCCTACGTTATGACAACGAATTTGTTCGTCATAAGATACTGGACGCGATTGGTGATCTATATTTGATTGGACATCCATTATTGGCCAGTTATGAAGCGCATAAATCTGGTCACGGCTTAAATAATCAATTATTACGTGCGCTACTGGCACAGCCTGATGCTTATGATATTGTCAGCTTCGATACATTGACAGAGGCTCCTCCGGCCTACGTTGTGCAGGCAGCGCAAGAGTGGGCTCTCAATTAATTTGATCGCCGTGGTGTGGCAGGGAGGGAGTGGCGTACCCTCCTATATCGTGCAGGTCATGCTGCTCAGCAGATTGCTGTGTTCTTGGTTTGCATCTCGCCTTGGTTTACATTCCACTTTTATTATTGCCTGATACACCGACCGCAGCTTCTCCTTCCTTTTTTTCTGGCGGCATACTTAGCATCAGATAACCGTCCCTTCATCGAAATGTATGTGGCTGATAATTGGCATTTGCCAATAAAGACATGTCAAAATATTTAAAAAAAATGAATGATGAAATGGAATCCGTAAGTTGATGTTGTCGTCATAATTAACTTGGCGAAGTACCGTATGCATGACGGGGAAGGGTATCGATATGATTCAATTTGATGTGTCTCGGGCACCGTGTTTCTAGGTTTAAAATATTCGCCACGGTATTTTGCGATCAATAGGTTCAGGAGCGATTATTCTCGAGTGCATCTCTACCTATTTATAAGTGCATTCTAGTGCTTTTCTTAACTGCCTTGGCGTTGCCTCTTTACCATATTCTGTAATGCTGCAATTAAGTTGTGGTTTCGAGGTGAATTCTCAATTGTTTCGCTTAATTCGGCGAAGGCATTGACCGCGAGTTCCGACAAGGAAATTTGTCTGGGGGGAACTTTCGGGGTGGAATTCCGGTCTCCTTGTATTATTTTGATGCGGATTACGTCGACTTGCCATCCGGCCTTGAGTAGACGATCTTGCAATTTGGGAAGT
>JAATGO010000281.1 GCA_015654605.1 Betaproteobacteria bacterium | reverse complement strand
TCAATAGTGAGGGGATGGGATTTTCTTCGCGCGCTATCGCCAGATTATGCAAACAATGCGCTTGTTATTAGGCTTCATGGGCATGTAAAAATGACTTCTAGTGAGCGCACGAGAAAATGATGAATGTGAGTAGCGTTAGTGTCCCAGTGAATATTGTGTATCGATGATGTTTGATATATTTGTACTGCGTCGATATGTGTAATTGCACTCACGAGTACTTAACATGAGTTGAGATTATGAAATTAATTGCTTCGTTGGGGAGTCCTTTTGCTCGTAAGGTCCGCATTGTTATGGCGGAGAAAAAAATCGACTATGAATTAGTGCTAGAGGATGTCTGGGATCAATCTACTACCATTCAAAAATTTAATCCATTGGGGCAGGTTCCCTGCTTGATGATGGATGATGGTGGTGCGATGTTTGATTCGCGCGTGATCGTCGAATATCTTGATATTCTCACTCCCGTTGGCAAACTGATTCCAACCAATGGGCGAGAGCGCGCTGAAGTCAAGTGTTGGGAAGCATTGGCCGATGGCATATTGGATGCTGCTATTTTGGTACGTTTGGAAATGAAGCGTTCGGAATCACAACAAAGTGAAGAATGGCTTGCACGGCAATGGAGTAAAGTGAATGGCGGACTGAAAGCTATGGACGATGGTCTTAGTGGTAGGCCGTTTTGTGTCGGTACTCATTACTCTTTGGCAGATGTGGCTGTGGGGTGCACACTGGGATGGCTAGACTTTCGTTTCCCTAGCATATCTTGGCGCTCTGAGTATCCAGAGCTACTGAAATTTTTTGAGAAAGTGTCTGAGCGTCAGTCGTTTAAAGAAACAATTCCGGGAGGATAAAAACGGTATCTGCCCATGAAAAGAGGGCAGATATAGCCGTTAAGTGCGCCGTTGAACGATTACTCAGTAATCGTTTGTGTTTGCAGGTAATTTTGTAGACCGACTTTTTCTACCAATTCCAGTTGCGTTTCCAGCCAATCGATATGCTCTTCGGTATCATCCAGTATGTATTGGAATAACTCACGGGAGACATAATCGCTGAGTTGTTCGCAGGTAGCGATGCCTTCTTTGACAGTTTTTTGTGCTGCTTTCTCAAGCTTCAGATCACATTGCAGCATTTCTACAGTATTTTCACCGATCATCAGTTTATGTAGCGCTTGCAAATTTGGTAAGCCATCCAACATCAGGATACGATCAATTAATTTATCAGCATGCTTCATTTCTCCGATGGATTCTTCGTATTCTTTCTTCGCGATTTTTTCCAGACCCCAGTGGCGGTACATTCTGGAATGCAAAAAATATTGATTGATGGCAGTGAGCTCGTTGGTTAACTGTGCGTTAAGTAGTTTGATGACTGCGGGATCGCCTTTCATATAAACCTCTAATCTAATTAAGTATTGTGGGAGTGAGGGAGCTAATACGGGTGAATAACTGAGTGAACTCTAGTTTCTACATTTCAGGTTTGCAAACCTGGATACGTATTGCAACGACCGCATCATAACGCAGGTATTTTGATTGTTCACTAACAATTAGCGCGAATCATTCTTACTTTGCTTTGCGTTGTGGTTTCAATGTGAGCAAGAGAGGGGGGGATTTGTGAGGATGCTACGCAATGGTGCAGAAGTAACACCAGTAGGGTGGATAGAAAAAAAGCCTTTGCAGCTGGATCTGCAAAGGCTTTGATGATGTATATCAGCTTGACCGAAATGCATCAGCGAAGCAATGATTTATTTGGCTTCTGGATCGGTGACAAAGCCCATTTTTGACAAGCCACCTGTTTGCGCTGCCGACATGACCTGCGCTATTTTTTCGTACTGGGTAGTACGTTCAGCACGCAAATGTAGCTCTGGTTGCGGCTGTGTTGCGGCTGCTTGAGCGATACGGGCATTTAATTGACTCATGTCGATCAATTCTTTATTCCAGTACACTTGATTATCGGCAGTAATTGATACCTCAATGTTTTGTGGTTTTACTTCATCTGGTTGACTGGCGGCACGAGGCAGATCAATCTTGACAGCATGATTCATTACCGGGATTGTGATGATGAAAATGATCAGCAACACCAACATCACATCAACGAGTGGTGTAGTGTTGATCTCCGGATTAAAGTCGTCGTCCGAATCGGACAGGGAACCCATTGCCATTATTTGCCTCCAATGGCCGTTAGCTTAGTTTTTTTTGAGTCAGTACCATTGGCGCTAGGAGTATGGTCATCACTTGAGGCCGACCGCGCACCAGTCACAAATAATGCGTGTAAATCAAAACCAAATTTATTGAGCTTGGCAATGATGGATTTATTTCCTCTCACCAAAGCGTTGTAGCCAAAGGTGGCGGGGATTGCTACTGCAAGACCCAATGCTGTCATGATCAGTGCTTCTCCCACTGGCCCGGCAACTTTTTCAATACTGGACTGGCCGGAGGTGCCAATGGAGACCAATGCATGATAAATACCCCATACGGTACCAAACAGACCCACAAATGGCGCTGTTGAGCCGACAGATGCGAGTACGGCCATTCCAGTTTGTAATTTGCCGGACGCTTCATCAATGGCCTGGCGCAATGACAGCGTAATCCAGTCACTGACTGAAAGCTGATCATGCAGATGGCCACTATGCGCGGTGTGATGCGTCATGGCAGTAATTCCTGCCTTGGCGACATCCGCAAACGGGTTGTCATCTCCTAGGGTGACGACACCTTCAGGCAGAGTGGTGGTGTCCCAGAACTGATGGCCTGCTGCGTGTGAAGCACGGCGGTAACGCCAGACTTGCCACGCTTTGGTGATGATGACATACCATGATGCGATCGACATCGCGATCAATAATACGGCGACGCTTTTGGTAATGAAATCCCCCTGTGACCAGAGGGCATCTATGCCATATGGACTTGCTTCCATGATTCATTCCTTGAATTGTTGTTTAGAACTGATTACGTCAATACCTGCGAGTGCGAATACTTCTGTTTGATATAGTGTTCGTAGCACCCATGACATCCCTATCAAGAAAATGTCTTCTTGATGAGGGATGTCATGAACAATAAATATAAACAGGTTTTTCCCTTCCCTTCGGTGCTTTGCAAAAGAGGCACTGACAGCACATGCTACGTTATACATATTGCATAATATATGTATAAGCAGTATGTATTGTGAGTGCCATTTCTGAAAAAATATATTTTAGTGATCCAGCTTGAAAACGATCGCGCCCGTTGTCGAGACTACAATGGCTTTACCGTTCTCAATATACGGTTTGAAGACGGCATGCATGACAGCTCTTTTCGCTTCCTCATCCAGTTGTGAAGATCCAGAGCTTTTGAGAATGTCAACACGCTCAGCCTTGCCCATGGTATTAACCAGGACTTTAAATTGTACCGTACCTTCTTCTCCTATACGCCTTGATATGGCGGGGTATCGCACCACTGGTGGTGAAATATATTCGATACCAGAAGTGATCTGCTTAGGAAGCCCAGGCTCAGATGGTGCAGCAGGAGTCGGGGCAGGGGCAACAGCTTCGACCGGTGGTGAGGGCGTGGCCTCTTGTGGCGGAGCCGGGGGCTCACTGATGGCAGTCGGTGCAGGTGTTGGTGTGATAGGAATAGGGGGCGGTTTTACTGTCGGCCTTTTTTTGACAATAGGCACAACTTTTGGGGGGACTGGTTCTTGTTTGGGCTGCGTTGGTGCTGGGGCTGGAGTGATAAAGCTGACTAGAACTTCTTTGGGAGCCACTTGCGGGGCCTGCTGAACAAAAAGATTTCCTCGCAATGCATAAAGAAAACCAATATGCAGCAAGATGATAGCACCAAGAGGAACGATTTTCTTTGCGGTGGTTCTGGCTTGCGCCCATTGGGCTGCTGGCATGCTACTCATATAGGGTGACGATAAGGCGTTCATATAAAAATTCAGGCAACTCGATAAAATGTCATCGCTTGAGCATCATTGTTTGTTGGCTGGGTGTCAGCGAGACATGCACGTAGTACGTGCTTGGCACAGCTATGGCATTTCCCACAGTTTGTGCCAATTCCCAGGGTACTACGTAGCTCAGGCATTGACGTTACTCCGGCATCAACAGCCTGGTGTATTTTTCCTTCAGATATATTGTGACAAACACATACGATCATTGGGTAACCTTGTAGCCCTTTCAGGCTTTTTAAACAGCTCTTGTTCCAGATACGATACGAGAAAAAAAATTGAACTTCTCTGGTGGCGGCATGGTTCGTTCCACTACTGTTGCCCACTGCTCTGATAATTGCTGGCATGTCGCTCGCAATACCGGTGCCAGATTAGGCAAGTCGGCCAACGCTTTCAGGTGACGCTCAATCACTGATGCCAATTTGACGCAGCTTTGGGTTTCCTGATTGTTGGTAGTGTAATGAGACATCAAATGCAACACCGCAGAGACCAACAGTTCGGGTTGTGCCGGCGCTTTATTGGGTTCCACGAAAGTGGAGTCCATTTTCTCGATAACCATCAAACTCTCCTTAAAAAGATAGTTTGGCGGGCTAACGTATAACGCTGTGGCATTACCGCTGGCTGGCTTGTGTGTTTTCTCATCTTGAAAATGATTTTTATATAACGTCAATTGAGTCGGACTTATGCTGTCAGAATCAATTTATTTAACTGCGTCAATCGCAGTTTATAGATACGACCACCATGGTCGATTTCCAATTCACGCATCTGGCGGAACAAATCCTGGCTTTTAATACGAGTAATTGGTGCACCGTTGGCCGCAGTGGCGGGTTTGTTGTGACGTTCCATTCCGTACTCAATCAGTTGGCTCATGATACCTCCTAGTAAATGCGAACAATTCTTATTAAGATTATTCTTCATTTACTTAGGGATTGCAAGCGCTTTTCTAATTTGTTTTGGTGATTAGTTGCAATTTGATGTATTTGTTTCTTTGTGGAAACTAAAATGTAGCGATGTTAGTTGTAGCACGCACATTTTTTATTAGCCTTAGGGGTATGCTTATTCTCGTGTTGTGGCCTGAGTGCTATCAACGAGAATATCAGATGGGCGGATGTGCGTCGTGCTACTGGCTGATTCAATAATGCCGCCTCCCAGGCAGATGTCTCCGTCATAGAGTACGGCAGATTGTCCTGGAGTAACGGCCCACTGAGGTGTATCGAAACTGAGAGAAAAATGGTCGCCAGAAGAAGTAAAG
>JAATGO010000048.1 GCA_015654605.1 Betaproteobacteria bacterium | reverse complement strand
TTAAAGCAATCGTCCCTGATTTTTTGAGAGGTAATGTCTGATTCCGGTTTTCCAGGAGTACCAATGACTGACGTGCGACGTCACGTGCAGCAGCACGATGCAAACGACTTTCTGCATTGACATCAACGGGATCATTCACTGCAGCACCAATGCGGCGATAAGGATCATGGAATAAACCCATATCGTATTTAGCACCCAGTATTTCACGCACAGCATGATCGATATCCTGCTCACTGACGGCACCCGATTTCACCAATCCAGGCAGTTCCTTCAGATAGAGCTCATCATGCATGCTCATATCGACTCCCGCCTTCAGCGCCAATGTGGCTGCTTCACGATCATCGCGAGCAACGCCATGACGAATCAACTCAATGATCGCGCCATGATCACTAATGGTCACCCCCTTAAATCCCCAATCTTTACGCAGCAAGTCCTGCAACAACCAAGTGTTCGCTGTAGCGGGTATGCCATTGATCGAATTTAACGCTACCATCACACCACCTGCTCCGGCATCAACCGCAGCACGATACGGTGGCAAATAATCCTGATACATGCGCATGGGACTCATGTCCACTACATTGTAATCACGCCCACCTTCGACTGCGCCGTAAAGCGCAAAGTGCTTGACACTGGCCATCACACTGTCAGCAGCGCTGGTGGATGTTCCTTGATAAGCGTGTACAGCTGCCTTAGCAATTGTTGATACCAGATAAGGGTCTTCGCCGAAACCTTCTGAGGTGCGTCCCCAACGGGGATCATGGGTAATATCAACCATGGGCGCAAACGTCATATCAAGTCCATCGGCACTCGCTTCAATGGCAGAAGTGCGCGCTGCCAACGAGATTGCGTTCATATCCCAACTAGAGGCCTGCGCCAAACTGATCGGAAAAATGGTGCGATGACCATGCACAACATCATAAGCAAAGAAAAGAGGAATTTTCAAACGACTGCGGTTAACCGCTGCATCCTGTAGAGGACGATTTTCACTACGTGTCACCGTGTTAAACATCCCGCCAATACGACCAGCCGCAATCTCTTTGAGTAATACCGGCTTTGGCATATCAGAACCAATACTGATTAATCGCAACTGCCCAATTTTTTCATCGAGCGTCATTTTCTGCATCAGATCATCAATAAAAGCCGATTTATTATTTAATAAAGCCCGATTAATTCCAGTCTGGGTTTCAGCCTGGGACAATGAATTCGCAAAGCTCATCGACACTATCATGGCAAGAAAAACTCCTTTTCTTGCCCGCTTGCTTGCCCATCGTAATGCTGTTAACACTGCCAGACCATCATGTCTCTTCTTATAGTTAATCGCCACTATTTGTCCATTTATTCAATTAAAAATGAGGGGTTGAGTTGGTGTCCATCGCGCATGGCTGGTACGGCACCATATTGCAGACTCGGAGCATTCGATGTTGAGCCAACATACCATCTGAATACTCTGGCACAAGATATCTTGCACGAACAGAAGTATCTCCATGCTATGCCCAGCCCCATATTGATGCTCCAACAAAGATGCATCACAAAAATTTCATTACTACATCACGATGGGCTATCCATGTTCCTAGCAGCCTGCGTATCAGCAATATGTTCACAACTCGGCTAATATTGTGTTTCATGCAGGCGCATATTGTACCCTGCGAATATAAAAAATTGCCATTTCCCCTGTTTTGCCCTCTGTTTTACTCTTGTTTTTCCCTCTATCTCAGGCTAGCTACGGTAATATTCTGTAGCATATAAAAACAGATAAGACGCAATAGCTGAGCCACGTTGGTGCATAATGCTACGTGCAGCATCATGTTAAGAAATTAACTAGAACACATCTCATGCCTATTGATGAAATGCGTTCTATATGTTTAATTTGAGTCGACAATTGCCCTGCGTTTTCCGACATTACCAATCGTTACATTTTCGCGTATTTGGAGATATCTGTGATTCATCGTGCTGTCAAAATTTCTGCATACCAAAAAATATTTGCTCTCCTTCTATGTCTTTCCTCAATTACCTTGCTGCTCCATATCGCACCAGCACACGCTTTCTCGCTGGATGATGTCACAGCCAAAGCTAAGATATTAGTGGAGAAACCTTACGTCGCTCCTGTCAGTAATCTGCCCAAGGTTTTCAGTCAGATGCAATTTGCTGATTACCAGCAGATCCAGCCTCTTCCCGGTAAGTTTGAATGGCGATAAGAAGATACCCCATTCAAACTGGCGTTTTATCATCAAGGGATGCAATTCAATACTCCCGTAAAAATCAATGAAATTGCTGACAATTCTGTGCACGAAATCAAATACGATCCGGATCGCTTCTCCTTCGGTGATCTTTCCTTTGATAGACAGGCCACCAGCAAGCTGGGATATGCAGGCTTCCGTGTCCTATACCCTATTAACCAAAAGGGTAAAGAAGACGAAATAATGAGCGTTCTTGGTGCGAGCTATTTCCGTGTTATCGGCAAAGGACAAATCTA
>JAATGO010000198.1 GCA_015654605.1 Betaproteobacteria bacterium | reverse complement strand
ATGGCGGTATTAAGACCATTGTTGAGATTGATCAACATCTACAGCATGTCGACGGTGTTATGCTGGGGCGTGAGGCCTACCATAATCCTTTCCTGATGGCGGATTTTGATACTCGTTATTACGGGGCGCTAGAAGGGGGTATGGCTCCGACCAGGCGTGAAATCATTGAAGGCATGATGGTATATGCTCGTGAGCAACTGGCACGTTATGGTGACAAGGGGCGGGGTTTGCGCTTGAATAGCATCACGCGGCATTTGCTGGGACTGACTGCAGGAATGCCTGGTGCGCGTATTTTTCGCCAGATGTTATCAAACAGCGAGAGGCTCGCAGCAGGTGATCCACGCTTATTGCTGGATGCTTTGGACGCTGGAGACGTGCACCGATTAGGATTGGCAATAGCGTAAACGTCATGCTGCCGTGACTTTGCTGTAGACGTTTCTTGCATGATCACGATTAAAGCCTGGTCATGACTGTTGTAGCGCAATTTTCATCGTTATAGAAGTCAGATTGATGTCCGCAAGAGGCCACAGTGTCGGTAAATCCTTTAAAATAGCGGACTATCTAGGAAAATTGCTTATGTCTATCTCTACAACAGAAGAAATTATTGCCGAGTTGCGTGCGGGTCGCATGGTTATCCTGGTTGATGAGGAAGATCGTGAAAATGAAGGTGACCTCATTCTTGCAACCGATTTTGTGACGCCAGAGGCGATTAATTTTATGGTGACACATGCCAGAGGTCTGGTGTGTTTGACTCTAACGGAAGAGCACTGTGATCGTTTGGGGTTACCGTTGATGGCAACACGTAATGGGACCTCGTTTGGAACCAATTTCACAGTGTCGATTGAAGCTGCGGAAGGGGTAACAACAGGTATTTCTGCCTCTGATCGCGCACATACGGTGCGCGTGGCAGCCGCATCTGATGCGAAACCCGATGATATTGTACAGCCAGGGCATATTTTCCCGTTGCGGTCACAAAAAGGTGGTGTGTTGATGCGTGCCGGGCATACCGAAGCGGGTTGTGATCTGACGGCGATGGCAGGTCTGACACCTGCTGCAGTGATTTGTGAAATTCTCAAAGAAGATGGCTCGATGGCTCGGCTACCTGATTTGTTGCAATTTGCAGCAACACATCACTTAAAGATTGGCACTATTGCAGATTTGATTCATTACCGTCATCAGCATGAAAGTATTATCGAACGCATGGCAGAACGCGAAGTATGTACTACTCATGGCACGTTCAAGGTAATTGCCTATCGTGATACGCCGAGTGCTAGTGCGCATTTAGCATTGGTACATGGAGAAATTGATCCTGTTGCAGAGACACTGGTGAGAGTACATCAACCCGTGTCGGTGTTGGATTTATTGGAATCACGCACGACGACGCACTCATGGAATCTGGCATCGGCGATGGCAGCGATTCAAGCTGCGTCAAATGGGATTGTCATACTACTCAATTGTGAGGAGTCGGCCGAACAGTTATTCGCACAATTTGATGCTCTTAATAGTAACGCATCGACTAAAGCGATGCGTACTGATCGGATGGATTTGCGTACCTATGGTATTGGCGCACAGATATTGAAAGATCTGGGAGTTAGCAAGATGCGATTGCTGGCCAATCCGCGCAAGATGCCATCGATGACTGGTTTTAATCTGGAAGTCACCGGTTATCAGGCGGAACCATAAGTGTATAGATCAGATGACAAGAGCGTAAGATGAAGTGATGGTAATCAAGGATGTACGTTGCATCAATATAAAGGAGTAGTGCCATGACAGTAGGAACTTATGAGACAGATTTAAATGGCAAAGGCCTACGGATAGGTGTTGTTCAGGCACGATTCAATGAAGATGTTTGCCACGGCTTGCTGGCAGCATGTCTTGCGGAACTCATGCATCTTGGTGTCCTTGATGAAGATGTGTTGCATGTGAGCGTGCCAGGCGCACTGGAAATTCCGATAACATTACAGAAGATGGTAGAAACCGAGCAGTTCGATGCACTTATTGCATTAGGTGCTGTGATTCGTGGCGAAACCTATCATTTTGAGTTGGTATCGAACGAGTCTGCTGCCGGTATTGCACGTGTTAGTTTAGATGCTGGTATTCCAATTGCTAATGGTGTGTTGACGACGGAAAATGATGAACAGGCTGAAGCGAGAATGGCGGAGAAAGGGGCTGACGTCGCCAGAGTTGCTGTTGAAATGGCAAATTTATCGATTGCCTTGGAAGAGTTGGCACAGCTTGGTGAAGAAGAATAACAGCCATCATGACTGGCACTCAATACGTATTACATAGGTAGAATCCATAAGTAGGATACACAAGCAGGAAGATCACAACTATGAGCAATAAATCGCAACATGCTAATCCGAGTAAAAATCGCACACCGCGACACCGTGCTCGTGAATTTGCACTGCAAGGCCTGTACCAATGGCTGCTCAATAATGAAGATATTGGTGTGATTGAAGCACATATCCACGAAGCACATGGTTTTGATAAGGCGGATGCAGAGCATTTTTCTGCTTTATTGCATGGTGTTATTAAAGATGTTGATGGTTTGCGTAATGGATTGTCACCGCTGATTGATCGCTCGATTCAGGAATTGTCGCCAGTGGAACATGCGGCACTGTTGATCGGTGCTTTTGAGTTGCAATATCATCCAGAAATCCCATATAAAGTGGTCATCAATGAAGCTGTTGAATTGACTAAGTCTTTTGGTGGCATCGATGGTCACAAATATGTCAACGGTGTTTTGGATAAATTTGCAGCGAAAGTACGTGTACTGGAAACCAGTGCCGCACGCAAATAAATAGCGTTTATGGAAATACATCACTTAGCTTCACGCCTACAGCATATCGCGCCATTTCATGTGATGGAGTTGGCCAAGATGGCCGCCCTCTTAGAACAACAGGGGCAGCATATTATTCATATGGGTATTGGTGAGCCAGATTTTACTGCAGTGCCAGCAGTGGTTGACGCTGCTGCTCAGGCAATGGCAGATGGAAAAATGCAATACACCTCAGCTATGGGGTTGCCAGCACTGAGATCAGCCATTTCTGGGCATTACAAACAAGTATATGGATTGGACATTGCACCAGCGCGCATTGTTATCACTGCAGGAGCTTCTGCTGCATTGGTGTTGGCTTGTGCCGCACTGGTGGAGAAAAATGACGAAGTATTGATGCCAGATCCTTCGTATCCTTGCAATCGGCATTTTGTCGCTGCTTTTGAAGGGCGAGCCAAATGCATTCCTTGTGGGCCAGAAAATCGGTTTCAGCTATCGGCGCAAATGGTACGAGACAATTGGTCTGAAACGACGCGCGGCGTGTTGTTGGCCTCACCATCGAATCCGACCGGAACATCCATTTTGCCCTCAGAGTTGAAAGACATCGTTGATACCGTACGACGAAAAAAAGGCTTTACGATAGTCGATGAAATTTATCAGGGATTGTCGTATGATACAGCGCCATTTTCTGCGTTGTCTCTAGGAGATGATGTCATTGTCATTAATAGTTTTTCTAAATATTTCAATATGACGGGTTGGCGTTTGGGATGGTTGGTGATTCCAGAGAGCTTAGTGCCACCGATCGAAAAGCTGGCACAAAATCTGTTTATTTGTGCTTCCGCCATTGCACAATATGCGGGTATCGCGTGCTTTACGACAGATTCTACGGCGATCTTTGAGGCCCGCAAGGCAGAATTTAAACGACGTCGTGATTATATTGTGCCCGCTTTGGAACGTTTGGGCTTTCGCGTGCCAGTTAGGCCTGATGGCGCCTTTTATGTGTATGCAGACTGTCGGGCGTTGACGGATGATGCTGATGCGTTAACGGTGGCAATGCTCAATGAGGCGGGCGTTGTACTGGTGCCTGGCCTGGATTTTGGGGAGTCAACGGCACGCAGCCATATTCGCTTATCGTATGCGACCTCAATGGAAAATCTGCAAGAAGCTGTCGCCAGATTAGAAAAATTCTTTGCATCACGTAGAGTTGCTAATCTCTAAAATACGCGAGGTCTTACCGAGACTCAGGTAAAAAAAATCCTCCAAGAATATGGAGGATTTTATATTAAATACTATCGCTATTACGACGATCTCTCGATCAAGACACCTTGTTACAGAGCCGCAATTTGGTCTGGGGTAGAATCTTTCTTGCCAACAGCTGGCATCATGTCTTCCGTATTTTTTGCATCGATCTCGACAGAAGGGGTGGTACGAGCCTTAGTCGAAGTCGTATAGGTCGAAATGTTCTTGCTAAAAGCAATTCGCTTCAAATTATTATATTCAGCCAAGACTTTGCGACCATAGCCACCATCGCTGGCCATTTCGGCAGCACCGACGTAAGCTTTGAGGCCTGCTTCAACGGATCCTCCACGCGAGATATATTCTTTCAGAATACGTGCGCCGACAGCGATGTTTGCTGCTGGATTGAGTGCTGATTGGCTACCAAGTGCTTGAAATTTGTCGTGATGTAATTTAGACATGACCTGCATCAAGCCTTGAGCACCCATTGGGCTTTCTGCAAATGGATTAAAACGCGATTCGATTGCCATCACAGCAAGGATGAGCAATGGATCAATCTTAATTTCTTGTGCGCTAAGATAGGCTGCAGATACCAGCATATTGGTTGCTGTGTTGGCGACACGATAACGCCGGGATAACCATTCGGTGACCCGTTTTTGCTGTTCGAATGTGCCAAGATTTTTGCGATCTTCAACTGTCATGGCAGATGGTTTTGTGATATTTTCCATCGCAATATGCGTATTGGCATTAGTATTGGTATTGCTTGCGGTACTGGTTTCCGTTTTGTTTGTTTGTGCTTGTTTTCCATTTAACGGATCGAGTAATGCGGATGTGTTTTGTGCTGATGTTTCGGAAAAGGGGGATACGGCAGCAACATGTTCAGCAAATTCTGGTTTGAAAAATAAAATACTCAGCAATAGCAAGGCAATAATGCCAAGCAAGCTGATAACGCGACGCGTAACAGTAAAAATACTGGCAATCAAGCCACGCATGGACATAGATCCTCGTGGCGGATATACCATATATCGCGCAGTAGGTAATTGCGCTTCTATAGGGCGATGTAACATTGAACCTCCTGATTCATATAACGAGCAGAGGAACCCAACATTGTAAAGAGAAGTGGGTCTTGCTCAGTCCTACGTACTACAATAGCCATGTTGCCGTCGCAAAGCGTTACAGCAGACAAGGTTGTTTATGGATGTATATGCGAGCACGTTGTGTGCAATTGCGTATACTCGTTAAATTTAGGGAGAAGAACGTTGAACCCTTGGATGGCATTTGCTGCATGCCTATGGACTCAGGCTCCCTGACAAGTGAGTTCCAAAGGGTAGCTAAGGGTTCCATTTGTGGATTCCTTAACTTAGGTTGCGCGAATTGTAGAAGCCACTTTATATTCAGTCAATACTATAAAACCTATTATATATAACTTTTATGTATATTATTTTATCGGAATTCTCTTTGAAATTCAATAGAATCAATCGTTTGCCATGGTTTTTTCATTAATGGCTATACAAAAGAAAGATAGCCAATTCATATGAAATATTTAGATTTACGCGATTTTATTGCCCAATTACAACAAAATGGAGAATTAAAGCATATTTCCCTACCGGTTTCGCCTTATCTTGAGATGACGGAAATATGTGATCGTACTTTACGAGCAGCAGGTCCTGCACTTATCTTCGATAACGTCCCTGGTAAACATATTCCAGTACTGGCGAATTTGTTTGGTACGCCGCGTAGAGTGGCGTTGGGTATGGGGGTTGATGATGTCAGCGAACTACGACGGATTGGCCATTTGCTGGCGACGCTCAAAGAACCTGAACCGCCAAAGGGGTTTAAGGATGTGATGGGGATGGGGGCTCTACTGAAGGCGTTGTGGGACATGGCACCCAAAGAACGCCGTTCAGCACCTTGCCAAGATATTGTGTGGGAGGGGCATGAGGTTGATCTGAACCGTTTGCCGATACAACATTGTTGGCCGGGCGATATTGCCCCTTTGATTACATGGGGCTTGGTCATTACCAAGGGGCCTAACAAGAAGCGGCAGAATCTTGGTATTTATCGTCAACAGGTGATTGCTCCTAATAAGGTCATCATGCGCTGGTTGGCGCATCGCGGGGGGGCACTTGATTTTCGTGAGCATTGCCTGGCACACCCAGGAGAGCCTTACCCAGTAGCGGTGGCGCTTGGTGCGGATCCTGCTACCATGCTAGGCGCTGTGACACCAGTGCCGGATAATTTATCTGAATACCAGTTTGCCGGTTTATTACGTGGTAGTCGTACAGAATTGGTGAAAGCAATGGGAAGTGAATTGCGTGTACCAGCTTCTGCTGAAATTATATTAGAAGGACATATTTATCCTGATGCATCACATCCATCAGGTTATGAGCATGCACTTGAAGGTCCCTTTGGTGACCATACTGGTTACTATAATGAGCAGGACTGGTTCCCTGTACTCACCTTGGATCGCATCACGATGCGGCATGATCCAATTTATCATTCAACCTATACGGGTAAGCCACCGGATGAGCCTGCTGTGTTGGGCGTGGCGCTTAATGAAGTGTTTATTCCTTTGTTGCAAAAGCAGTTTAGCGAAATTACCGATTTTTATTTACCTCCTGAAGGATGTAGTTATCGCATGGCGGTTGTGCAAATGCGAAAATCTTATGCGGGGCATGCCAAGCGAGTGATGTTTGGCGTTTGGAGTTTTTTGCGTCAGTTCATGTATACCAAGTTCATCGTTGTAGTGGATGAGGACGTCAATATTCGCGATTGGAAAGAAGTGATATGGGCGATCACTACACGTGTAGATCCATCGCGGGATACCGTTCTGGTGGATAACACGCCGATTGATTATTTGGATTTTGCATCTCCCGTCAGTGGTTTAGGCAGCAAGATGGGGATAGATGCCACGAATAAGTGGCCTGGTGAAACCAATCGTGAGTGGGGGCGTGTCATCACCATGACGGATGATGTCAAACAACGTGTTGATCGTATTTGGCAGGAATTGGGTATCTAGAATGCATCTCATGCCTATGTATGAATTGCGTTCCAGCCAAAAGTCAAAAGAGACTATCGCACGGTAACATAGTGACATTGCAATCTCAAAGCAGGTGCATGAGATTGCGCTTTCAGGTACAATTCGCGCTGGCGGGCCCCTGCGCATTGTGGCGTGGTTAACCTGGTCAGGTCGGGAACGAAGCAGCCACAGCCATTTCCCGCAAGTGCCGCAGACAAGGCTCGCCTCTTTCTCCCTTTGCGGACTGCTTTGTATTCTTCACATCTCTTTTTGCTTTCTTAATAGTGATTGGCCGTTATTTGAATGCGTGTTTGAACATGATTCTAAATGACATTGGTCGCTAGCATGAAAATGCGCTCACACTGGCCAGGCACGTTCGAGAACCCGTTTCTGCAAAGACTCAGGGTTAGTGGTGCTAGAGAGATCTAGCGTGCCATAGATGCGGCCATGTGAGAAGTCGCTGCGGCTATGAATGAACGCCAGAGCATGATCAGTTGGAGCATGTTGTAACATCAGCGCGCCTTGTAGGGTTAATACTAACTGCTGCACAAAGCGTCGTGCCAGGGCTTCTTGATGTGCGTGCGGCATGGATATCATGTTTTTTAATGTGCGCACGTGTGGTTCTAGGGGCGGATAGGTGATCGCTATATGCGCTAACTCTTCCAGGAGTAGTGCGCTACCTTCTGGTTCTCGTTCCAATGCGCGCAATACATCAAGACACATAATGTTTCCTGATCCTTCCCAAATAGAATTCACAGGAGCTTCGCGATACATGCGCGCCATTGACCCTGTCTCGACATAGCCATTACCACCCCATACTTCCATGCATTCGCCAGTAAATTCCAGTGCGCGTTTACAAATCCAGAATTTTGCTGCAGGAGTGACGATGCGGCACCACGCACGTTGCAAGGGATCATGTGGTGTTTCGAATGCTTGTGCCAGACGCAGCATTAAGAGGCTGGCGGCTTCACTTTCTAATGCGAGATCCACTAATACGTTACGCATTAATGGTTGTTCTGCTAAATGGGCTCCGAATGCGTTGCGGTGCCGAGCGTGGTGAATGGCCTGTACCAGTGCATAGCGCATGAGACCGGCACTGCCGATGACACAATCGAGGCGAGTATGGTTCGCCATTTCAATAATGGTTGGGATTCCACGTCCTTCTTCTCCAACCATGATGCCGTATGCATCGTCAAACTCAACTTCGCTACTGGAATTAGAGCGATTGCCCAATTTGTCTTTTAATTGTTGAATGAAGATGTGATTTTTTTCTCCATCAGGTTGCCAGCGTGGTACGAAAAAACAGGATAATCCATTATCTGTGCGTGCAAGCACCATGTGGGCATCACTCATCGGTGCTGAAAAAAACCATTTATGCCCCGTAAGTGTATAAGCACAGCCACGTCCTCCCGATCCAATTGGGCGGGCGTAGGTAGTATTAATACGCACATCCGAGCCACCTTGTTTCTCGGTCATTCCCATGCCGATCAGGATGGACTGCTTGTGCTCGAAAGGAATGTCACGGGGATCATATATAGTGGAAAATAGTTTTTTCTCTAGAAAAGGGAAGAGTGTGTGCTCTTTGCGCAGTACCGGAATGGCCGCAAATGTCATTGTTGTGGGGCACAGGGAGCCTGCTTCTATCTGCGCATGTAAAAAATATCCTGCGGCACGGGCTACATGGGCACCCACTCGCGAGTTAATCCAGGGGAGCGCATGTAGTGATGCTCCGCGTAATAATGCCAGTAATGTATGCCAGGCAGGGTGAAAGCTGACTGAATCAATGCGGTTACCGAATCGGTCATGGGTATGTAATTCAGGTGAATACTGGTTGGCTTGCACACTGAGTTGTAAAGTATCACTGCTCCCCAGCTTTGCTCCATAGGAAAGTAATGCTGGCGCATGCCATTGTGCCGCACTGCGTTCAATACCTTCAACCAGCACATTATCCGTGCCAAACAGGTTATAGTCCTTCAGTTCTGGCACTTGGTTGGTGATGTCATGTGTGCGCATGTCGTCTCCTATTTATATATGGTATGTCTTTGCATGCATTATGTGGGAATCTTCATTTTCTTGCGAATGTGGGAGGATGTTATGAGAAAAATGGTCAATATTGAATGCGTTAGGTGATTTTGCTATATCTATATAAACATCTTGTCCATGCCAGTTTGCAGCACATAACAAAGACTCATATTAAAATGATGTTTCTGAAACGTTGGGAAAACGGAAAGTAACATGCCTTATTTGACAATCGAAGATACCATCGGCAATACGCCTTTGATAAAGTTGCAACGCATGGGAGGGGAAGAGGCTGCTCGACGTAATAATGTCATTCTTGGCAAGCTGGAGGGGAGTAATCCAGCTGGATCGGTCAAGGATCGCGCTGCCTTATCCATGATACGCCATGCTGAAGAACGAGGGCAAATCAAGCCGGGAGATACCTTAATCGAAGCTACCAGTGGCAATACAGGCATCGCGTTGGCGATGGTTGCCGCTTTGCGTGGCTACAAGATGATTTTGCTCATGCCAGAAAACTTGAGTGAAGAGCGTCGTCAGAGTATGGCTGCTTATGGAGCACAAATCGTGCTTACACCAAAGAGTGGCGGGATGGAATATGCTCGTGATTTGGCAGAACAGATGCAAAAAGAGGGACAGGGTCTGATATTGGATCAATTTGCTAATGCGGACAACTCTCTAGCGCATTATGAAACAACTGGTCCCGAGCTATGGAATCAAACGGCAGGAGGCATTACCCATTTTGTCAGTGCAATGGGCACTACTGGGACAATCATGGGAGTGTCGCGTTATTTGAAAGAAAAGAATCCCAACGTGCAAATCGTTGGGGCGCAGCCTGAAGAAGGCTCATCTATCCCAGGGATACGGAAATGGCCCGAGGCGTACTTGCCCAAGATTTACGAT
>JAATGO010000403.1 GCA_015654605.1 Betaproteobacteria bacterium | reverse complement strand
CGGCCAACCAGTCACCAACTGCCACGGCAGCCTGCTCACGTGAGGTGGTGATCAAGTTAATCACACCAGCCGGCACACCAGCCTCTTCTGCAAGAAAAACCAAGGCCATAGCTGTCAGAGGTGTATCTTCAGCAGGTTTAGCAACTACTGTACAACCTGCTGCGAGTGCTGGCGCAATCTTACGCGCAATCATCGCCAATGGGAAATTCCAAGGCGTAATAGCCGCTACCACACCAACTGCTTCCTTCAAAGCAGTCATACGTTTTCCACGCTGCTGTTGCGGAATAATGTCTCCATAAATACGAGCCGCTTCTTCAGCAAACCAGGTCACATAAGATGCCCCATAGGCGACTTCACCTCGACTCTCTTCTATTGGCTTGCCTTGCTCCAATGAAATGAGAAAAGCTAAATCTTCACTGTTTTCGAGAATGGCAGCATGCCATTTCCTCAAAATATCACTACGTTCACGCGGTAATTTCTGACGCCATTCTGGAAAGGCCTTGGCAGCGGCATCAGCTGCGGCTCTGGCATCCACAGATCCACTATCTGGTACCTGAGCGATCTCCTTGCCGCTGGCTGGATTGTATACAGGAAATTTCGCGCCAGAACTGGCCGGTTGCCACTTTCCATTAATTAAATTATTGGTGCGGATCAAATCGCTTCGCACCAACTTCGCTTGTAAATCTTCCATGTCAACTCCTGCTATTGAGTGCGGTATAACCGCAAAAATTTTGTGGTGAATACAATGGATCACACAGACAATCGATACACACGACTCGCCGTACCACTGAAAAGTGCGGTCTTCTCCACTGTAGATGCTCCTGCTGCCAAACGCTTGAACGCATTCCACAATATTGGATAACTGAACATACCTTTGTCTACTGGAAAATTGCTTTCAAACATACAACGATCACTACCAAATAAATTCACACACACCTCGAAATAAGTGCGCCATGCATCAGCAAGTACAACCGAAGATGGCGGCATGACTTTCTGGTCAAAACCGAAGCCCAACACTGGCATGCCTCCCCCACCAAGTTTGACGACGACGTTTGGTAAACGTGCTAATTTCTCCATTCCTGTACGCCAATCTGCCAGTGTGGCCGACATATCAACGGCATGTGGTCCAACACCAACCGGTCCACCAAAATGATTGACCACCACACAGACGTCTGGTTGGGCGAAAGCCAGATCATAGACTTCATCTAATTGTGTGTGATATGCCCAAACATCCAACGACAAACCGAAACGCTTGAGAACCGCTACACCACGCCGGAATGCAGCATCTGTCAGCAACCCACGCGGTGGAGACATCGTGCTGGAACGTACTGCAGGGCTTGCATGCCACACTACGGCATTGCGCACACCGCGCAAGCGCTCTCCAGCAGTACGACTCATTGCCTCCAACACCGGTTCTACTCGATCCCCTAATGTCAAATCCGCACCTGCGACAATGCCAGCACAAATCCGCGCAGTACCATACAAACCGCTCGCCCCAAAAGCCGCAGCGCCATTGGCAAACTCCACCTCTCCTACTGGAGCCATCTCTTCCGGCCCATCAGCACGTAGCATCGCACGGTTCTGAATAAAAACTGTTGCGACGATATGATGACCACTGTTGAGATCCTGGTACAAATCGTGAACCAGGTAACGGCTTCCTGTTCTATCCCATAGATGATGATGCGGATCGATAATTGGCAAAGTTGGTTCAAGAATTTCCTCTTGACGTAATGCAAGCCACTCTGGGCGAGCAGGACTATGTGGCATGCTGACGTTATGCACGTTACCCCCTTCTAATTACTGATATTACTGTGGGACTGCATCAACAAAACGGTTTGTATAAGTAGCCGATACATTAATATGCGCTTTGGCAGCTTCCAGTTCCTGGTCAAAACGCGACAAGATATCCAATACTGCTACCGACCCTGCAGAATTAAAACGTCCATCCTCAGAAAAAGTCTGTTTCGAATTTTTATAAGCCTGTAAAAACATTTCTCGATTACCAAGTTGATAAGCAACCGGTAACGCATCAACAACTTCTTCCGCTGTCGCTGTCTGTAAAAATCTTTCGGCGCGCACAATGGCATTCACAAAGGCTTGAACAGTGTGCGGATATTTATCAATAAAGTCTGCTGTGACAAGTATCGATGCTTCCGGATATTGCTCAGTACCCAACGCAGCACGAGTACCCTCAGCAGTACGCATATCAGCGACTATTTTCAGATCATGGCTTTGCGTTAGCATAGTAATGACAGGGTCTACACTAATCAAACCATCAACCTGACCTTGCCGGACTGCTGCAGCAGCACGTGCCTCTGCACCTACACCAATGGCAGAAAAACTGTTGTGATCAATTCCTTCTTTCGATGCAATATAATCAAGCACCAAATTATTGCTTGATCCTGGAGCTGTTACTCCCATTTTCATTCCTTTCATATCCTTGAGTGATTTGAATTTCTCCGCGCTCTTGGCAGAAATCCCTACCACGTAACCAGGATAGCGCGCCATCAATGCAACGGCGACAACCTTCTTCCCCTTAGCAGCTATCGTCAATGTATTTGAATATGCACTTGAACCAAAATCTGCAGTGCCACCCATCATTGACTGTAATACTTTTGGACCGCCAGGGAACATACTACGCTCGACTTCTAATCCCTCTTCTTTAAAATACCCTTTAGTAATCGCAATATCCACTGGCAAATACCCCATGACAGCACCCACTGTCGCCACTGAAACATGCTTTTTCTCTACTCCATCTGCCGCATAAACATGGTTGGCAGTAACATAGCACCATACACTACATGCCACTACCCACATCAATACAAAACGCTTTTTCAAACTGATATTGAATAATTTTTTCATTGCCTTGTCTCCTGTGTGCTTCTAACGAGCACGTTGGTGCAACGGTTAATCGATTGTAGTTAATTTCTAATGCGCGAGTGACAAACGATATGTCTCCAATGCCGTCTCACTGTAAAGTGCTCTTTTTTCTTCCTCCGATGCACCTTGTGTTAAACGCTTACATGCATTCCAAAACACGTGATAACTGAACATCCCTTTATCTACAGGGAAATTACTTTCAAACATGCAACGTTTCACACCGAAGTATTCCACACACATCTCGACATAAGGTCGAGATGCTTGTGCGAGTACCTCGGACTCTGGAGGAAGCTCCCCGCGCTCAAAACCAAAACCCAGTACCGGCATGCCAATGCCACCCAGCTTTACCCGTGTATTGGGTAAACTAGCCAAATTCTGCATCGCTTTACTCCAATGTGCAAGCATCTCAGCACGTGCACGGTAAGAATGATTGGCATCAGCATACGATACGACACCAATTGGTCCACCAAAATGATCAATAATGACAGGAACATCAGGAATTGCTCGCGCAAGCGTATAGAGTTCGTCAAGTTGTGTGTGATAAGACCAGACATCCAGTGCTAAACCAAAGCGAGCCAGATATGCAGCACCACGTACGAAATCCGGATTGCTCATCATGCCCGAGGTCGTTTTGGCAGTCGTCGAACTAACTGCAGAATTAGCATGCCATGCCACAGCATTACGAATCCCACACAAGCGCCCACTTGATATACTCAGCATCGACTCCAGCACTGGTAGCACAGCATCACCAAGTGAAAGATCAGCGCCACCAACAATGCCAGCACATATCTGTGCACTACCATATATTCCAGACACCCCCATTGCCGCAGCGCCATTAGCAAACTCGACTTCTCCCAAAGAAGACAATGCAACATCGCCTTGAGCACGTAACATGGAACGACTTTGCACATAAACCGTCGCCACAATACGATGGCCACTGTTGACATCATCCAAAAAATCAAGTGGCAAGTAACGAGAACCAGGCCGATCCCACAAATGATGATGAGGATCAACGATCAGTAGATCCGGCTCAAGAATTTCCTCCTTGTGCAAGGCAAGCCATTCTGGACGAATCGCCACATGGGGTAACGCTGCCTTCACTGCCAGACCTTGCGACATGATTAGCGACCTTTGTATTGCTTAACGAGCGTACGGCTGCCATCAGCCAAAATGGCAGCATCAGCGCCTACGGCAACAAATATCGTGTCGAGATCAATAAACCGTTGAATATCTGCATCAGCAAATGCCACAATCCCAGCGGGTTTACCAACAGCCTTAATCCGGCGTAATGCTCCATCAACGGCAGCACGCACCTCAGGATGTGCGAGATTCCCCGGATGCCCCATCGATGCAGCCAGATCAGAAGGCCCAACAAACAAACCATCGACACCTTCTACTGCCGCAATTGCCTCGATCTGCTCAAGGGCTTCCACGGATTCAATCTGCACCAGCAAGCACATATCATCATTCGCTGTTGCAATATAATTTGTACGTGCACCAAAACCTGATGCACGCGCCATTCTAGCTCCCACGCCACGCCGGCCTTGTGGTGGATAACGCATCATCGACACCAATTCACGTGCCTGCTCAGCACTATCCACCATTGGCACCAACAATGTCCGCACACCAATATCAAGCAAGCGCTTGATAATAGTAATGTCGCCTATTGGTGGACGTACCACGGCCTCTGTCTGATATGCAGCAAGTGCTTGCAATTGCGCCAGTATCGAACCTATATCATTTGGTGCATGCTCGCCATCGATCAGGAACCAGTCAAAACCGGCAGTCGCACAAATTTCTGCTGCAATACTATCCGCCATACTGAGCCATAGCCCAATTTGTTGCTGACGCGCGGCAATAGCGGCCTTAAATAGGTTACCAGGTTGCATATCAAATCTCCATGACGGGTAAAAAATAATGATGCGAAATTAATTAAGGTTGCTTAACAGTGGCCGCATCCACAAATTTGTTGGTATATGTCGCAGGCAGATCAATTTTATTTTGTGCCTCAGCGACAGACGGCTCCGATCCCACCAGTACGGATAAAACAGCTTTTGCCCCATCAAGACTGTAACGACCGTCAGTTGAATATACAGTGCGCGTGTGTTCGATCGCTTTCAGATACATATCTCTTTCGCCCACCTGATACGACTTCGGTAAAGCATCCGCAATCTGCGCTGCAGTAGCAGTTGCGAGAAATTTTTCAGCGCGCAACATGGCATTTACCACTGCTTG
>JAATGO010000210.1 GCA_015654605.1 Betaproteobacteria bacterium | reverse complement strand
ATCGGCATTGGTGCCGGAGGCATCCTGAATGGTGGCAAAGGAAGCTTTGCCCATCACCCGTTTTAACATCATGCGACCTGCGACGCTGACGATGACGGGTGTTGCTTCCAGGGCGGCATTATCAAGCGCGTCATAGGCTTGATGCAACGCCGCAGCTTTGTTCTGTGGATGAAAATCATTAGGAAAGGCAATGCCTTGTGCTCGAATGGCAGCTAATTTGGCGCGACGTTCGGCAATGATGCTATTTTCTGCTTCTTTGTCATTATCGGGCAGGGCGGCGTTGTCGTTTTGCGTAGTCATGGCGGTAGATAGTAAAAATGCTTAGGTGTTCATCAATAGTTGGAGTAGGAAAACAGGATGATCCAATCCATTCATCTGGGATCTGATACATGGGATACGGCAGCACTTATCTTGTCAGTCTGGCTGCCTCCTGTTTTATACACCCTGTTTTAGCGATGCCGCGATGAAGTCGTCAAGATCTCCATCCAATACTGCTTTGGTATTGCCAGTTTCAAAATTGGTACGTAAATCATTGATGCGAGACTGATCCAGAACATATGAACGAATCTGGTGTCCCCAACCGACATCGGTTTTGGAATCTTCCAGCTTTTGTTGTTCACTCATGCGTTTACGTAGTTCCAGCTCAAATAATTTAGCTTTAAGCATGTCCCATGCTTCGGCACGATTACGGTGCTGGCTGCGGTCATTTTGGCACTGCACCACAATACCGGTGGGGCCATGTGTGAGTCGTACCGCGGAATCGGTTTTGTTAATATGCTGCCCACCAGCACCAGAGGCGCGATAGGTATCGACGCGGACATCTGCTGGATTGATGTCGATATCAATGGAATCATCGACTTCCGGGTAGACGAATAGACTGGAGAAGGAAGTATGGCGGCCATTGGCAGAATCAAAAGGAGATTTGCGTACGAGTCGGTGAACACCTGTCTCTGTACGCAGAAAACCATAGGCGTAATCGCCTTCTACCTTAATGGTAGCCGTTTTGATGCCAGCGACTTCGCCATCGGACTGTTCCAGAATTTCCGCTTTGAAACCTTTGCGTTCGCAATAGCGCAGGTATTGGCGTAATAACATGGAGGCCCAGTCTTGTGCTTCGGTTCCGCCAGCACCAGCCTGAATGTCGATAAAGCAATTATTGGGATCCATGGGATTACTGAACATCCGCCGGAATTCCATGTTTTCTACCTGCTTGAGCAGGGTTTGCGCATCTGCTTCGATGGCGACTAATGTATCTTCATCGTTTTCTTCGCGCGCTATGGCAAATAGGTCACGCGTGTCGCCGAGATCGGTGTCGATCTTGATGAGCGTATGGACAATATTTTCCAGGGATTTTTTTTCTTTCCCCAGTTCCTGAGCGCGTTTTGGGTCGTTCCAGACATCGGGGTCTTCCAGCTCACCATTGACCTGATCCAGTTTCTCTGACTTCACATCGAAGTCAAAGATACCTCCGAAGTTCGGCTGCCCGTACGCTTAAATCGTCGAGCAGAGAGGAGAGGGAATTGAGGCGTTCTGCTTCCATGGCTATTTCTCTTGCAATCAAACCCCACATTATACAAGAGTGGCCGCCATGGTAGTGATGTGGCCTGTTTTTCTGCCTTGTTCTGTGTTTTTTTGTATTTATTTGGCAGTTTTATTGGAGAAAGCGCATTTCTTATCCATTTCTGCCGCTTGATTGATGTCGTCATCTTGTTCACAGGCAAAGAGACTGAATGTTTATGTCATGCTACTGTCATGTAGTGGTACTAGCATTTTCCCTGGTTGATTAATAGACATAACAAATAAGGATGCTCCAGTGAAAAATACGATAGAAGAACCAGTGCAAGTAACACATCATTCATCAGGGCAAGAGGGTGAGTTACACTCAAGTCCAAGTCGTAGAAAAATTCTTAAAATGCTATCAAGCGCACCTTTATTGCCACTGTATCTGGGATCGGTAGGGTCGACAGCATTGCTAGAGGGATGTGCTAATGCGACACCCGCTGCTCATGCGAGGGATTTTTCATCTGTTGGTTTCAAGGGGATGGCGGCACCATCGCTGGCGAATCCTGCTGCAATGGCAACAACAACTGTGGCATCTAGTTTGGAAGTCTTGTTCAAAGATGGTAAAAAACAGTCTTATCGCCTCGATTATCAGCCATTTTTTATTACAGGAGACAAGGTTCCTGACGGTAAGGGAGGGCAGATATTGGCTGGTGGATATTACGATATTCATCAGCAGCCTATTATTGATCGTTCTGTTCCGGGTAAAGAGCGACATTTTTTCTCCGATTGTCCTGATGGTACCTCACTATTGACATTGAAAACGCAGAACGTACCAGGGGTGAAAGGCAATACCGTCTTTGCCGTTGTGCAGTTTGAATATACTACGCGAGACCAGAATCAGGTATCTGTATATGGTCAGTTGCCATCACCAATCGCTATATTGACATTGGATCAAGACCCACAAACAGGTCAATTAACATTGGTGAAATATCATAATGTAGATACTTCCTCAGTGCATGGTTTATGGATTACCTGTGGTGCGAGTCTATCGCCATGGAATACACATCTGTCGAGTGAAGAATACGAACCGGATGCCGTGACTATTGCAGATAATGATCAGTTTCAGGCGTTTAGTAAAAATGTCTATGGCAATGCTGATCAGGCCAATCCTTACCATTATGGACATTTGCCAGAAGTGACGGTACATCCTGACGGTACAGGCTCTGTTGTGAAGCATTACTGTGTCGGGCGTATTTCGCATGAACTGGTGCAAGTCATGCATGATCGTCGCACGGTACTCATGGGAGATGATGCGACCAATGGTGGCTTGTTCATGTTTATCGCAGATCAAGTTGAGGACTTGTCAGCGGGGACACTCTATGTAGCCAAATGGAAGCAGGTTCATGCTGTGGGACCAGGTGCGGCCATACTTTCTTGGATCAGGTTGGGGCATGCTACGAGTGTTGAGATAGAGGCGATGGCGAATCAAATCAAAGCCTCAGATATTATGGACGTGCGCACCCAGGATCCGCAGGATGTTACGTGGAGCAAGATCCCATTCAATGGCAAAACTAACTGGATCAAAATTAAGCCCGGGATGGAAAAAGCGGCAGCTTTTCTGGAAACGCATCGTTATGCAGCGTTCAAAGGAGGTAGTATGGGATTTACTAAGATGGAAGGAACGACAATCAATATTCAGGATAAGGTTGCTTATTCTGCTATGTCGTATATTCAATCCTCCATGTTGGATGGATCGGGGGATATCAAAGTACAAGGGCCACGTTCAGGTGCTGTGTATGCGTTGAACCTGAAGGGAGGTCAGAGTGACCATACGGGGGAGGGGATTGCCAGTGAGTGGGTGCCTGTCGATATGGCTCCTCCAGAGGCACTAATTGGCGTTGACCTGAAGCAGCCAGATGCTCTGGGAAATCTGGCAGATGCAGAGAGAATCGCCAATCCGGATAATCTGAAATTTTCCGAAAAACTGCGCACCCTATTCATTGGCGAGGATAGTGGCATGCATGTGAATAATTTTTTGTGGGCATATCAGGTTGATACTAAGGTATTGTCTCGAATACTATCATCTCCAGCAGGTTCAGAGTCGACAGGTTTGCATGCGGTGGATGAGATTAATGGCTGGACCTATATCATGAGTAATTTTCAGCATGCAGGAGATTGGGAAAAGGGACTACATGATAAAGTCAAGGTGCAACTAGATCCTTTGATTAGTGCCAATTACAAAAATAGATTCGGTGCTGCTGTCGGTTATTTAACAGGCTTTCCTGTGGCGTAATGCATGCGGGGAAGAGGAAGGGAAGATTCGCCCTCCTATAATTATGACTTTGGATGATGATAGTTGCCTCCTAGTGCCGCATACAATGTTATAGCATTATTATGTCGTTCCAGCGAGTTTTGTACTAAGCTGCGTTCGGCTAAATGTCGCTTTTGCTTTGTATCTAGTCATGGTTGTATATTAGCGAGACCTTCTTGCCAGGCGATATGGCGAATGCGTTCTGCTTGACGAGATTGTGTCAGAGATGCGCGCAGGTGTTGTCTTGTGTAATTAATTCCTGACGCGCAGAGAGCGCATTTTCTGTTTCCTGTAAAGCTGTATGCTGGCAATGTACTACGCAATCCGGCGCATCCAGTTAATAATAGACTCAAACTTAAGTATAACCAAGCACATTGCTTTTTTCTTAAGGATGTTTTCACTGCTTTTCGCTTATTAAAAGGTGTGCTTGTATGAAGGAAATGTATTCATTCGCGCGTCAATGCCTCTGCAGGATCAAGTCGTGATGCCTGTAGTGCGGGAAACCAGCCTGATAATATTCCTACCAGTACCGCACAAGTTACTGCTATGAGCAGAGAATAAAATGAAAAAATCATTTGTATGCTTTGAACAAATATAGAGAATAATTTTCCGACACCAAATGAGATGACAATACCTAAAAAGGCTCCCATTAAACAAATGAGTACGGCTTCGGTCAAGAATTGCAGTCGTATATCGTATCGTCGTGCCCCAACAGCCATGCGAATACCTGTCTCACGAGTACGTTCTGTAACGGAAACTAGCATAATATTCATGACACCAATACCTCCTACAATTAAAGATATCAAGGCAACAACGGATAAGAACAGTGTCAGGGCAAAATTGGTTTTTTCTATGGATTTGACGAACTCATCACTGTTGATCATAAAAAAATCTTGTTGGCCATGTTGGCGGGTAAGAAGGGTTGTAATCGCTCGTTCAGCAATGCTACTAGGTATCTTTTCTTGGATAGAGACAATGATGGCGTCGAACCAGTTTCGACCGAGTAGACGACTTCCAACAGTACTCCAAGGCATCCAAAGAGAAAGGCGAGTATCCTGATAGGATGACTGACTGCGGGCAACTCCAATCACCCGACAAGGCAGAGAGCCAACAAAAATTACTTGGCCCAGTGGTGATACGTTCTCCGGAAATAATTTTTTCTGCAGATTGTTATCAATGACGACGACAGAAGATCGCTGTTCAACATCTTGTTCTAGTAATGCTCGACCAGAGATGAGAGTTAATGTATTGACTTTCAGGAAATTAGAATTAGTGCCATTAACATAAACGTTGGCATCAGCATGTTGCCAGCGTGTGCGCAGCATCGTGTGAATTGCTGGAGATAACAACGTTACCCAAGACTGATTAGCGAGTGCGGTAAGGTCTCGAGGTAGAAGGGAGCGTACTCCCGCAGCTTTGTCATCACTGGGTCCATTTCCAGGGTAGATACCAATAACATTACGTCCCAAGGCACCTATATTTTCTGTGATGTAGCGTTTTGCTCCTTAGCCAATCGCGTTGAGGGATACCACTGACACAATACCAATCGTAATTCCTAGCAGAGTGAGGCTGGTACGCAAGCGGTGATTTCGTAGAGCGAGCCAAGCACTTCTTAACGTATCGTGCATGGCAGTCAATGAAGGCTTCCTGGATATTGGCATGCCAGGATAGGGGGTAAGGCTTGTTTTTTCAGCCGATATTGCAGTTGTTAGCACGCCTTCAGATGGAGGGTAATTCGCTTGATCGGAAGTGATTTTTCCATCTGATATGTGAATGATGCGCTGGGCATATTGTGCAATTTTCGGATCATGAGTAATGATGATAACGGTATGTCCTTGATGATGTAACTTCTGTAGAAGTTGCATGACTTCTCGTCCATGTTGACTATCGAGAGCCCCAGTTGGTTCATCTGCTAAGATAATTTCACCACCGTTCATAAGAGCTCTGGCGATGCTGATCCGTTGTTGTTGGCCGCCTGATAATTGATTAATCTTGCGCGTACCATAGTCAGATAATCCGAGTGTAGTGAGCAAATGCTGTGCACGTGCTTGACGCTCAGTTTTAGAACTATGGGCATATAATGCCGGTACTTCAATATTGTCAATTACCGATAGAGAGGGGATCAAATGATAACGTTGGAAGATAAAACCAAATCGTTCTCTCCGTAATTGTGCGAGTTCGTCATGATTCAGTTGGTGCACATCTTGTCCATCAATCAGATATTGTCCACTGGTTGGTCGATCCATACACCCTAGAATATTCATGAGTGTCGATTTTCCAGAACCAGAGGCACCCATAATGGCGATCATTTCTCCAGCATGTATTTTCAGATGAATGTTTTTCAGAACAGGTATGCTAGTTTTCCCAATTTGGAATTGCCGACAGATATTATTTAGAGTCAGTAGAGGAGTTGTAGACATAATTTAAGTTGAACTCGCTCCAGAGGTTGTTGGGGGTGAATCTATTCCTGTTTGTCCAGCAATGAGTACTGTTTCTCCTTCTTGTAACCCGCTTTTTACTTCTATTTGAAGTGCATCATCAATACCTGTTTCGATTAATCGAGAAACTAATTTTTTCTCAGGTGTTAATACAGTCACCTGATACTTACCATTTTCTTCTTTTGTTCCCAGTGCAGTGATAGGGATCGTTAAGACATTGATGGCCTGATTGAGTGAAATAGAAACTTGAGCAGTCATTTCGGGTCGTAACATGCCTTTTGAATTGGAGATATCAAATAGCGCATTAAAGAACAGTGCTTCATTGATTTTTTCTGGGGCTGGTTCGATGGTTCTGATTTTGCTGCAATAGTGTTGACTATTGTTACCGAGAGTGGTGAAGCATGCGGGTAGATCTACGCGTACTTTTTCTATGTCTGCTTCAGGGATCAAAGCATGTACAGTCATGGTACTGAGATCTGCAATTTTTAAGATAATTGGTACTTGGTAGGCAGCGACTACGGTTTGTCCTTCTTTTGTGACGATGGAAATGACAGTGCCGTTGATTGGCGCCACAATTTTCGTATGAGCGAGATTGATTTTCTCCGTTTCAACACGAATTTTTTGTTGCCGTATTTTTGCTTTTCTAGCGGCAAGTTGCGCCAAAGATAATTGCATATTTGCCTCAGCTTCTTCTACGTCTTGGCGTGCTGTGACATTTACTTGAAACATTTTCTGTTGTCTTTGCAGTGCAAGTTGTGTTTTTTTTAGTTGTGCTTCATCTGCCTTCTGTTGT
>JAATGO010000425.1 GCA_015654605.1 Betaproteobacteria bacterium | reverse complement strand
TGCGGTTCGTCAATGTGTAGAAGAATGCAACCAATTGCCAGTGCATCCACGCCATCCGTATGTTGGCGATCTGGTATTCACTGCATTCTCTGGTTCCCACCAGGATGCCATCAAAAAAGGCCTTGCCCAACAAAAGGCAGATGCCCTCTGGGAAGTGCCCTACCTGCCTATTGATCCAGCCGATCTGGGACGTAGTTACGATGCCGTTATTCGCGTCAATAGCCAATCTGGCAAAGGTGGTATGGCATATTTACTAGAGCAAGAATATGGCCTGTCATTACCACGTCGTCTGCAAATCGAATTTAGCCGCGCTATTCAGCGTGAAGCGGATGCCACCGGCAAAGAAATTGCTGCTGCTGACATTTATGCCATTTTCAGCAAAGAATATCTCGATCGCTTCGAGCCTTATGTCTATCGGGCACATCGCATGAACGAGGACTCCGCGCAAGAACACTCTATACACATCGAAGTAGATATCGAACGTGAAGGTAAGCCAACCACTCTGCACGGTCATGGCAACGGCCCTATTGATGCCTTTATCAATGCCCTTGGCCTGGATATCAAACTGATGGATTTCCACGAACATGCCATCGGTGCCGGTGCCAATGCTCAGGCTGCCAGCTATATTGAATTACGCTTGAATGAAGCACCCACCGGTTTTGGCGTGGGAATTGATGCCAATATTGTCACAGCATCATTCAAAGCTGTATTAAGTGCTATCAATCGCCAGATCGCTATTGATCTCAGCACCAACCAGGCAACTTCGCCAAAAGTGAAGGCTGCGTAAGTTTCCACAGTCTCCTGGTTTACTCAACCAGGAGACTGTGGATTCTGTTCTCTCTGCTTTTTATTATTTTCCATATCCTCATTACCCAAGCACATTATGGGTAAATGCAATACACTATATCCCGTTTACTGAAACCTGTTAGCAGTCAATTGGCGAATATAGTTACTGGTGTGAGCCATTCCCACTTTGCATGCGACATAGCAACATGTGCTGCATGTTCAGCACTAACGCGCAATGGCACCTCCAATCGTATTCACAACTCCGACCATGTTTCCCTGGTTCAGCCTATCCACCATTCATCGCCTCAAAATTATCTTTGGGTTAACCTTTAACCTGATTGCCAGCAGATTTTCCCAACAAATTCTCCATTGACATCATTCATCACTACCTACCCATGCCATCCAGCAAAAATCAAGAAGCTCCCCGAGGGAAACTGAATACTCTAACTGGTCTGATGCCATTTCTACGACCATATCGCTATCAATTTATACTGGCAAGTCTGGCATTAATTGTCGCAGCGGCAGCTACGCTAGCGATTCCTTACGCCTTTAAACAGATGATCGATATTGGTTTCGGCTCTATTGCACATGCCAGCGGTACTGCCAATACCCGGCATATTGATCTGTATTTTTTGGCCTTATTTGGTGTAGCCTGTTTGCTGGGAGTTGCCACTGCAGCACGCTTCTACATGGTATCCTGGTTAGGAGAACGAGTCACAGCAGATGTGCGTAGCGCCGTCTATGCACATATTGTTATGCAAAGTCCGCAGTTCTTTGAAACAACCAAAACTGGAGAAGTCCTTTCGCGGCTAACAACAGATACTACCCTGATCCAAACACTGATTGGCACCAGTATCTCCATGGCTTTGCGTAACCTGCTCCTATTTGCAGGGGGTCTATTGATGCTGTTTATCACCAGTGTCAAACTCTCTTCCATCATTCTCATCATGCTAGCTGCAGTGGTTCTGCCCATCATATTTTATGGCCGTCGTGTCCGTGCTCTGTCACGTCACTCACAAGACCGCATTGCCGATACCTCCGCACTGGCAGGAGAAATTCTGAATGCCATGCCAACGGTACAAGCTTTCACCCATGAGGAAATTGAAGCAAATCGCTTCGCCACTGCAGTAGAAAACGCGTTCGCCACCGCGCTACAACGCATACGAGCACGCTCTATTCTGACGATGATGGCCATCCTCCTGGTATTTGGCGCCATTGTGTTTGTACTATGGCTAGGTGCCCACGCGGTTGTGCAAGGACGCATGAGTGGCGGCGAACTAGGACAGTTTATTTTATATGCGGCTCTCGTTGCTGGTTCTCTTGGTGCCTTATCTGAAGTCATGGGGGATGCGCAACGCGCGGCGGGTGCAACTGAGCGATTACTGGATCTTCTCCATGCGCAATCGCCAGTGCAATCTGTCTTGCTACCAGACACATTACCGCCACGCAGCAGTAACGGCGCCTCTGTACGCCTGCAACAGGTTAGCTTCTATTATCCATCACGCCCGGATAGCTTGGCGCTGACCGACATATCACTCGATATCCGTGCAGGAGAAACGGTAGCTATTGTCGGCCCTTCCGGCGGAGGCAAAAGCACGCTACTACAGTTACTGCTGAGATTTTACGATCCACAACACGGCACCATTGAGCTTGATGGTGTGGATATACGTTTTCTTGAGTTACACACTCTGCGTAAAGCAATCGGCATCGTACCGCAGGACACTGTTATTTTTTCTGAGAATGCGCTTGAAAATATTCGTTTTGGTCGTCCCGATGCTACCGATGAAGAAGTCATCCATGCTGCCACCATGGCAGCAGCACATGAATTTATCGAACGTCTGCCAGAAGGTTACTCCTCCTTTCTGGGAGAACGTGGCGTGCGCTTGTCAGGAGGACAGCGTCAGCGTATCGCGATTGCTCGTGCCCTATTGAAAAATCCTTCCTTACTCTTATTAGATGAGGCTACCAGCGCTCTGGATGCAGAGTCTGAGCGGCTGGTACAAAGCGCATTAGAAGCCGCTATAGTAGGACGTACCACACTGGTCATTGCCCACCGCCTGGCAACTGTACAACGCGCCGACCGTATCATCGTCCTAGAACATGGCAACATCGTTGAAATGGGTAATCATGCTTCACTGATGGCACAACACGGGCTGTATGCCAGTTTGGCAGCGCTGCAGTTTACACATTAATACACTATGAAATAGTACCGTTCCGTTGTTACCCTTTATTTAAATGCGCGCCACACTATCCTCAAACATCACGATCCATGCAGACTGACTGAAAAATACCCTCATCAATACACGATATCGAAAAATAAAATAGACTAGCTGTTTTACGAACCAATAGACCGTACAGGAGTTTTTGATGAGCAGCCAATTATTTTCACCATTCACGTTGCGTGACCTGACCTTACCCAATCGCATCGTTGTCTCTCCCATGTGTCAATATTCGGCACAAGATGGACTAACAAACGACTGGCACCTGGTGCATTTGGGAGCACGCGCCATCGGCGGGGCGGGACTGGTCATCGTTGAGGCGGCGGGTGTACTACCTGAAGGTCGGATCACGCCACGTGATGTTGGTATCTGGGGGGATCAGCATATCCCTGCACTACGGCGTATTACACACTTCATAGAACAGCAGGGCTCTGTTGCCGGTATTCAACTCGCACATGCTGGGCGTAAAGGTAGCACATGGCATCCTTGGTCTGATAAGAGTGGCAGCATCCCCCTGGCGGAAGGTGGATGGCAAACGGTCGGCCCCTCCCCCTTGTCATTTGATACAAAAAACTATGCTGTCCCCAAAGAACTCAGCGCTGCCGAGATCGCTGCCCATGTACAGGCTTTTGCCAATGCCGCCATACGTGCACACAAGGCTGGCTTTAAAGTTATCGAAATTCATGCTGCCCATGGCTACCTGCTGCACCAGTTTTTATCTCCTTTAAGCAACCAGCGCCATGATCAATACGGTGGCTCATTCGACAATCGTGTGCGCTTCCTACTAGAAACAGTCACGGCCGTGCGTGCTGTTTGGCCCAAGGAATTGCCATTGTTTGTGCGCGTTTCCGCAACCGACTGGGTGGATGGTGGTTGGAGTGCCGATGAAACCGTTGCGCTCTCCCGCAGACTACAAGAGCTTGGCGTTGATCTCATTGACACCTCCACCGGTGGCAACATTTCCTATGCCGTCATTCCTGTGGGGCCTGGTTATCAAACCAGCTTCGCCACACGCATCAAAAATGAAGCGAACCTGCCAACCGGTGCTGTCGGCATCATTACTGATGCTGCACAAGCTGAGCATATCTTGCGCACTGGACAAGCAGACCTCATCTTCCTGGCGCGTGAGTTATTGCGAGACCCTCAATGGCCACTACATGCAGCCAAACAGTTGGGCGATATGGTGGCCTGGCCACCGCAATATGTGCGTGCTGCATCCAGCACGACACCTCTACGCCCAGATGTCATTTATGGTATCGATCCTGATTAAGTCACTGTCATGCCGTCACTGGTAAAGCATGCTGTACTTTACCAGAATGAAATCTGCCATAGCATCGCCCCTCAAAAATCAACGCTTACGCGTCATATATTTATTTCGGATAAATGCAATAACAGCAGGAGAAATAGAGAGGACAATCACCGCAAAAATCAAAAGACTAAGATTTTTTTTGATAATGGGAATGTCCCCGAAAAAATATCCGGCATATGAAAAACTGGCAACCCACAATATTCCACCAATAACATTAAACAGAAAAAACCGGGAGTAATGCATGGCACCCACTCCTGCTACAAACGGTGCGAAGGTACGAATAATTGGCATAAAACGAGCAACGATAATGGTAATAGCACCATTGCGCTCATAAAACGCATGGGTTTGATCAAAATATTCTTTCTTAAAAAACCGAGACTGCGTATTTGCAAACAGCCGCATGCCTACTGCCTTGCCAATCTGGTAATTCACACTATCACCGAGAATGGCGGCGATGATCAAAGTTATCACCATCAAATGGATGCTGAAAACTCCAGTAGTAGCAATCGCTCCTGTGACAAATAGTAAAGAGTCGCCAGGTAAGATCGGCGTCACGACCAAACCAGTCTCACAGAAAATAATTAGAAACAGAATTAAAAACAGCCATGGACCATATGTCGCCGCCAGAAGTGTCAAATGACGGTCAATATGAATAATGAAATCAAACAGGAATAAGGTGGTATTCATAACATCGCACGCTAAAGATTAACCTCGCATTGTACAGGTACCTCAAACAATAAAACATATTGAGATGTTGTCCTCGTACGGATGTCTCATTTTCCGCCGTTATTTTCTACGATGAATCTGATAAGCCTCCCTCCGACAGAATTACCTCTGCCGCACTTTCCAAATCTCCATATAAACCAGCACGCACCTGCTCAGCGGATCTTTGTTGCAACCCCTTAAGAATGGTGGCGTGATGAATTAGTGCAGGAGCCTCTGATAAACGGCGCGACCCTGTACGCAAATCCAGACTAATAACAGGTCCCACCTGCAGCCATAAGCTTTCAATCAAGGCCAACAGCGTATCCATACGAGCACTGCGATACACCGCAAAGTGGAATTGCTTGTTCAAACGAATCACTGTATTGATATCTGGTGTTTCGCATCGCATTTCCGTACATAGTGTCTCATGTATAAAAACGACTTCCTGCAATTCTGTCTCGGAAATATGCATAGTGGCATATTCCACTGCTAACCCTTCCATCGCCCATCTGATTTTCAGCAGCTCACGGAATTTATCC
>JAATGO010000061.1 GCA_015654605.1 Betaproteobacteria bacterium | reverse complement strand
TGTATCTATCACTTCAGGTTAAAGCGTTCCGATGCTAATGTAATAGTTCGTTTTTTGTTTGATGTTGCCGCCATTTTTTTGTTGGATCGCAATGTATTAGCGGTGCGCGTGGTTTTGCGCGCACTTTTTGTCGCGACGCGAACGACACGAGCAGAGCGAGCCATCTGTACAGAACGGGTTGCATAAGGCACATGTAATTGCAGCTTTTGACCTGCGATAAAGGTGTTCCCTCGCAAATTGTTCCATTGTCTGATTGAGTCGACGCTGACATGGTGTTGGCGAGCAATGCTCGCCAATGTATCGTGCCTACCTGTCCTGACGTAAACAAGGCGTGTATTGGGGCGGTCTGGCAATATCGACAGGCGAGCATTTTCCGCAAGTTCAGGCGTAATATTCGAGGTTAGCATGTCAGGAGATGCCGGCACTAGTACGGTGGAACCAGGGGCAATCGCCATGCGTGGAGGAATTCGGTTGGCAGTACGGATGACTTCAGGGGTGGTACCGAATCTTTTGGCAATGGTTTCGATGCGTTCGCGTGCGCCACGAACCGTATGGGCAGTCCAGTTGGAAAGCGCATGTGTCCATTTGGCAAGATTTGCCTTGAATTTATCGGCATTGCTTTCTGGTAATAATATCTTGGTGTCTTCACTACCAATAATGACGGGGCGATTGAACTGTGGATTTAATGCCTTAAATTCATCCAGTGACAGTTCGGCTAGCTGTGCAGCAATGTTGACGTCGATGTTGCGCGTTTTCCCTATCGTGACAAAATAAGGCTGGTTATCCACTTTCGGCAGGTCGATGCCAAATGTCGACGGCGAGGCAATGATGTTTTTGATTGCCTGCAATTTTGGGACATAGTTGCGTGTTTCGCTAGGCATCCTGATGGAGAGCGAATTGAAATCAATGGGTAGCCCTGCGGCAAGATTGCGGTTGATGGCACGTTGCACGGAACCTTCCCCCCAATTATAAGCAGCTAGTGCTAATTGCCAGTCTCCAAACATATCGTACAGTTTTTGTAGATAGGTCAGTGCCGCATCGGTTGATGCCAATACGTCCCTTCGCTCATCGGTAAACAGGTTTTGTTTGAGATTAAAATCTCGGCCGGTAGAAGGAATGAACTGCCACATGCCTGCAGCTTTCGCAGTGGAATATGCTTGCGGATTGAAAGCGGACTCAATGAACGGTAGCAAGGCCAGCTCAGTTGGCATATGGCGTTTTTCCAGTTCTTCGACCACATGGAATAAATAGTGTGATGCGCGCAGGGTGGTGCGTTGAATATAATCTGGACGAGAGCTGTACCACTCCGTTTGCTGAATGACTTGTGGATTTTCCAGGTTGGGAATGCTAAATCCCTTGCGAATACGCGCCCATACATCTATGTCAGCCTCGGTTGAGGCTGTAGCGTCCGCCGGTTGGATTGCAGGTGAGGTTGGATAAATGGAGATATCGTTAGCATGCGAGAGGATGGGCAAACTCAAGGATATCAGCGAGATAATCGACAATCGTTTCAAAAAATCCTGCATCGGTATTTATTACTTTCAATCGAAAATTATTTCAAATTATAAATCTGCGGTAGCCGAAACTGTTTGATGACCATAGATCAGCCAATCTATGGCTTCCTACGATTCGGCGCGGTTTTATTGTGGGGTATTGCCCTCTTGTCTGTTAATATTGCGGCGCTTGCTCGCACTTTGCTGCTCACTATTTTGACAAACTCATCTCCTGGTCACTGGTAGCGCATCGGCGCATGCCTTGACAAGGAGTAGCACGTATAGATGCTGGGCGCAGGTTTCACACTAGCCTTTTCTCAGTTTGCATCCTAGAAATACCTTCAATCGGTAGTCTGGAGCTGCTTGCAAAAAGACTGCGCATCACTCAGAACGCAGTTCAACAAGATATCGTGATATGAAAGAAAATGGTGGAAAATATGAATAGATAAAAGTAGATAAAAAACAATTATCGACTCATTTATCTTCCACGAGCCCCACTGCGGACTCGTATGCCAGCTTCGCTGCAAACATAACAGCCCAAAGTAATAGGGGGAGTGTACGTACCACTCTTTCATTGAGTCAAGCAAAAATTAAGGGTTTTGTCGTGGTAATGCTTAGGATTTGTATTAAATGATAGAAAAGATGTCAGGGTATATTGATTAATATTTATTTTTTACTTTTGATTCGTATCAATTAATCAAAAAGGTGCCAAAAAATCATTTGTAATTATTTTTCCATTCGCGCAAGGCGGCAAATGTAGCGACCGGGTCACTTTGTTGTAAGCGTCCGGTTTCACGCAGGCGCATGATGACGGAAGATTGTGCGACTCTGAGAAAAGGGTTTGTTTCCTTCTCCAGTTTGATAGAGGACGGTACAGTTGCTTCGCCACGGCTACGGCGAGCTTGCTCGGTGATGATGCGGGCGTTGAGTGCAGCATTATTTGGTTCTATTTCATGTGCAAAGCGCAGATTCGCTAACGTATATTCGTGGGCGCAGTATACTGCGGTGTCATCTGGCAATTGTGCCAATCGGGTCAGGGAAGTCAGCATTTGTTTTGGGGTTCCCTCAAAGAGGCGACCGCAACCACCGGCAAACAAGGTATCGCCGCAGAATAGCCAATGTTGGGTCTCGGCAAAATAGGCGATATGGCCGCTGGTGTGTCCTGGTACTTCCAGTACTGCCAGGTGTAGGTCTAACTGCACAATGTGGAGTAGGTCGCCATCGTGTAGAGGATGAGTAATAGTTGGTATTTTCTCATTAGCGGGGCCATAAACAGGGACTTTGGCATGCTTGAGCAATGTGGGGACGCCGCCAGCATGGTCAGCATGATGATGTGTCAGTAAAATAGCGACGAGCGACAGTTGATGCTCGGCAAGCGCTGCCAGTATGGGGGAGGCATCACCGGGATCAACGACAGCCGCGTGCTCACCATCGTGGATTAACCAGAGGTAGTTGTCATTGAATGCCGGTACAGTTAACACATGCAGTGAATGATCAGAAACGATAGGCATAAGGCGTTTGATAAAAATGGATATGATATGAATTCTGGGAAGCCCATTATAGCGCTTGATTCTTGGCTGCATTCGCCGATAGGAAATTATGTGCGTGCTTGGGAGGAAAAGCATCTCAATACGCTAACAGTGGATATTTTTGGTTTCAATGCAGTGCAGATTGGTTTGCCACAGATACGCGGATTGGATGCTAATCGTATGCCATATCGTTGGCAGACGGATAGTTATCTATCGGCAGAGGAGGCCGATGAGCGAGAGTTGCCAGTGATGATGACGCATGATTTCTTGGAATTGCCATTTGCTACGCAAAGTCTGGATTTGATAGTGCTACCGCATGTGTTGGAATTCAGTGATCAGCCGCATCAGGTATTACGTGAGGTAGAGCGAGTATTGATTCCTGAGGGGCAAGTTATTATCTGTGGCTTTAATCCAACCAGCCTATTAGGTTTGCGCCAGACGGCAGGACGATTGACGGGAGCACATTTTTTACCGAGAGATGGCGAGTTTATCCGTTTATCCAGGCTTAAAGACTGGTTGAAACTATTAAACATGGAAGTTAATCGTGGGCATTTTGGTTGTTACGCGCCACCGTTTAAGACGGAGAAGTGGCTGCAGCGCTTCAGTTTTATGGAGCAAGCAGGGGATCGTTGGTGGCCATATCTAGGCGGAGTCTATATTGTGCAGGCGATTAAGCGAATTAAAGGTATGCGCTTAATCGGCCCTGTCTGGAGTAAGCAAAATGTCAAAGCGGCCAATAGTGTCCCGATTGCCAATGGCATGCGACAGTGTGACACCGGTTTGCAGGACGATCGAGATTAGTATAGACATAGTTAGAACTCATTTCATCAATAGGCATGAGATGAATTCTCGGGAAATGTGCTGATGTCTCTGTCATATGTGCACATGCTAGTGACTTGAAGTAAACTTGCGATCCCTGTAGTGTAAATGCAGTTATCTTCAGAGAAGAATATCGTGTTTTCAATAGAAATGAATATGGATAAAGTAGAAATTTATACTGATGGCGCCTGCAAAGGAAATCCAGGTGACGGAGGTTGGGGAGCATTGTTGGTTGCAGGGCAGCACGAAAAGGAATTGTGCGGTGGTGAACGCAATACCACTAATAATCGTATGGAGCTTAAAGCAGTTATCGAAGCCTTGGCAGCCCTTACCAAGCCCTGTGAGGTGATTGTACATACGGATAGCCAGTATGTGCAAAAGGGTATTAGCGAGTGGATTCATGGCTGGAAAGCACGTGGTTGGAGAACAGCTTCTCGGGCGCCAGTCAAAAATGTGGATTTGTGGCAGGCGTTGGATGCCGCGCAAGCACGGCACAAAATTGAATGGCGCTGGGTGAAAGGTCATGCCGGTCATGTCGGTAACGAGCGTGCCGACCAGCTTGCCAATCGTGGCGTAGAAACTATTTTCTGAAGAGAGTACTTGCATGCGACAAATTGTTCTTGATACAGAAACCACTGGTCTTAATGCGCGTATGGGCGATCGTATTATTGAAATCGGTTGTGTTGAATTACGGAATCGACAGCTCACTGGCAATAACTTACATCTTTATATCAATCCAGAGCGAGATTCCGAAGAGGGTGCGCTGGCAGTGCATGGCTTGACGACCGAATTTTTGAGTGACAAACCTAAATTTGCAGAGATAGCCGACCAGTTTCTGGATTATGTACGTGATGCCGAGATCATTATTCATAATGCGCCTTTTGATGTCGGTTT
>JAATGO010000303.1 GCA_015654605.1 Betaproteobacteria bacterium | reverse complement strand
GGCTACTCCTGCCGCCCGGACAACGTCATGTTGTGTCTTTCCGCGCTCGGCTCGGCTTATTTATCCACGATTTCGCTTTGGTGCCGCTTCTACTCGACTCACTCCGCTAACATCCAATCAGAATTTCCCTCGTTTGCAATCAAAGAATAAAGCAGTAAATGGCTCGCAACTGGGTGTTGAGCCGGTAAAAGAAGCGCAGTAAAAGAAAAATTGGGGAAATGAGTGGGAGTTCGATTCTGTCATCGGAGATGTTTCAAACAATGAGCTTCAGTGGGCTGGAGTGATGGCTATTAGATATGGTTTTACAAAGCAGGAAACAGAGCTAGATGGGGCATCCTATGCGTAGGATAATAATCCTAAAAACAGGATTTTGTTTTTCACAATGCCAAGCCTATGTTAGGCTGTATTCCAAATAATTTCCTATTCGGAGAAATATGACATTGACAGAGAAATTTACGGATCCGAAGGCGGCAGTGGATCGGGTTATTGCTATCTATGAGCAGAATACCAGCCTCTTGAGAGAAGCATTCAGGCAGTTTACAAAAGGAGCCCTGGCGTCACAACGGGTGCGTGCCTGCTATCCTTTTGTCCGTATTACTACAGATAAGGCGACGCATGCAGATACGCGACAATCATTTGGTTTTGTTGCAGGACCAGGGACATATGAGACGACGCTGACGCAGCCAGTCCTATTTACACATTATCTGGAGAGTCAGTTCAGATTGTTATTGGAAAATCATCAGGTGCCTTTGGAAGTTGGTGTGAGCGAAGTCCCTATTCCCGTACACTTTGCCTTTGCCGAAGGGATACATGTGGAAGGTGATCTTGACCCAGATCACCTGCGGTTGTTACCGGATTTATTTGACTTGCCAGATCTGGCGGCGATGGATGATCGCATTGTCAATGGCAGTTATGAAGTGGAAAACGGTGTCTGGCGCGAGGGGATCCATCCATTGGCATTGTTTACTGCGCCGCGGACGGATTATTCATTGCATCGCTTACGCCATTACACAGCGACATCACCGAATCAGTTTCAACGGTATGTGCTGTTTACCAACTATGCTTTTTATGTGGATGAATTTGTCCGTTTAGGGCGGAGGTTGATGGAAGCTACGGACGATCCTGAAGAACGGGCATATCGTAGTCAATATGTCGCTTTCGTGGAACCAGGCAACGTAACTACCAACAACGCTAATCTGGCACAAGAAACAGCGACAGCGACCGGAGTGGCGCCATTACGCCAACCACAGATGCCAGCGTATCATTTGCAGCGTGCCGATGGCTCTGGGATCACTCTGGTCAATATCGGCGTAGGGCCATCCAACGCTAAGACGATTACAGATCATATTGCTGTGTTGCGTCCGCATGGTTGGATTATGTTAGGGCATTGCGCTGGTTTGTCTGCATCTCAACGTATGGGAGACTATGTTCTTGCGCACGCTTATGTGCGTGATGATCATGTGTTGGATGATGACTTGCCATTGTGGGTGCCGATTCCCGCTTTGGCGGAAGTTCAGCTAGCCTTGCAGGAAGCTGTGGCTGAAATTACGCAATTAGAAGGATATGAACTTAAGCGCATTATGCGTACGGGGACAGTGGCATCAGTCGATGATCGTAACTGGGAGTTGCGGGATCATCGTACGCCCATGCTGCGTTTTAGTCAGAGCCGCGCTATTGCGTTGGATATGGAAAGTTCGACTGTTGCTGCTAATGGCTTTCGTTTCCGCGTTCCTTACGGAACGTTGTTGTGTGTGTCGGACAAACCTTTGCATGGGGAAATCAAGCTGCCAGGAATGGCAAACCGCTTTTATGAGCAACGCGTTGAGCAACATTTGAAGATTGGTATTTTGGCCTTGGAGTTACTGCGAAATAATGGAGTTGAGCGTTTGCATAGTCGGAAGTTGCGCAGTTTTGGTGAGCCGGCGTTCCGCTGATATCCATTGATAGGATATATAAATAAGCCGTATGAAATTGGTGCAACAATAAGGAAGGTAACAATTTGTAAAAGCTATGCTGCATATGTCTATTTTCTATATATAGTTATGTCTCCCCCTCCGTTCTCTCTATAGAGAATGGGATTTGCCCCACGTACTGTAAAGTGCGTGGGGCTTTTTATTGTCTGTTTTCCTTGTTCTTGACAAGATGACGTGCAGTCTATGGCATTTGATGCGGCTATATCTACGATGCTGTCGGAATAATAAGTCCCAAATTTTTGCGTGCTGCTGACTGAATAGCCAATACTGCTGGGTGAGTGAGTTTTCGTTCTACGGAAATGGCATAAAAATGTTCTGTGACGGAGGTGCTTTCTCCAATTTGCACGACACCGTACTGTTTTTTGACTTGGAGAGTGACGGCAGATGGTGCTGAGAATATTCCGATTCCAGCTTCGCCGAAAGCATAGAGGAGGGCGCCGTCATCAAATTCGCCTGTGATACGAGGGTGAACATTCTGTTTATTGAACCAGTGTTGCAGACGTGGACGGACTGCGGCATCTTCTCCTGGCATCAGAAAAGGCGCATCATTGAGACTATGAGGAAAATTGGTCTTGTATTTTTTAGCGAGTGCAGGTGTTGCAAAAAAGCTGGTGCCGGATTCCCCCAGCATGTGACTGTATCCACGGATATTGATATTTGTTGGCAGGGCGGTATCTGAAATGACAATATCAAGTCGATGAATGGCTAATTCGGCAAGCAGAATATCAAGCTTTCCTTCGCGGCAAATGATGTGTGGTGGGTCAGTCACTTTGAGTGCTGGTTCTAACAGTAAATAAGCGATTGTCTTGGGGACGGCATCAGCGATGCCAACGCGAAATTGTAGAGGCTGGCTTCCGGGCTGGAAGCGCAGTACTGCTTCCAGTTCTTCTCCGAGCGTAAACATGCGATCGGCATAGCTCAGCACCATATGCCCGGCATCGTTTAGTTCAAGATGTCTACCAATGCGGTTGAATAATTTATAGCCAAGGGTTTCTTCCAGCAGGCTAATTTGCCCGCTGATGGTTTGTGGTGTCAAATGTAGGCGTTCGCTCGCCAGGCCAATTCCCCCAGTTTTGGCGACAACCCAGAAATAATGCAAATGTTTGTAGTTAAGCGTACGCATCTATTTTTTAGTCATTTCGGTTTTAACGAACAATAGATGTATTATATTCGAATTTTCAGGATATTTATTTTTCGTTACAGTAGACAAATCATGACATTGAAAACTGTCAGTGCTGACTATATTAGCGATGTACGTGCCTGTAGATGAGTCATGGTCGTGCATGCAGGGTGCTAGGTCTGGGTCATTCTTGCACGTCTCAAGAGAATTCTGATTAACGTCGTTCAATGAAAGACATATTGTGAACGCTATCCATAGCTTTGCCACTGCTCCTATGTGGGCAGGATTTATTATTTTTGTGTTGGGGATGTTGGCACTCGACCTGGTACTGTTGGGGGGACGTCAGGCACACAAAGTGACGGTGAAAGAGGCGTTGAGTTGGTCTCTTGTTTGGGTTTGCTTGGCACTTTTGTTTGCGGCATTGCTATGGGTATATTTGAATCACAGTGTCGGCCCTGATGTGGCGAGCCAGAAAAGCCTGGAGTTTTTATCTGGTTATGTGATCGAGAAATCTTTGTCTGTCGATAATATCTTTGTATTTCTTGTGATTTTTTCCTACTTCTCGGTACCTGCAGAAATGCAGAGGCGGGTATTACTGTTCGGTGTTGTTGGAGCGATCATTCTGCGTGCAGTGATGATCTTGCTTGGCGCCTGGTTGATAGCCCAATTCAGTTGGGTGATGTACCTGTTCGGTGTATTTCTGGTGTTCACCGGTATCAAGATGCTCATTTCTTCCGAAGAAGAAAACGATTTTGGAGATAATCCTCTTCTACTTTTTTTACGCAAGCATTTGCGGGTGACAACAGACTATGACGGTGGAAAATTCTTCACCATGCGCAATGGTGTGCGCTATTTCACGCCTTTGGCGCTGGTGCTGATAGTAATCGAGGTGACGGATCTGATATTTGCAGTCGACAGTATTCCCGCTATTTTTGCGATTACCACGGACCCATTCATCGTATTTACTTCCAATATGTTCGCTATTATGGGGTTGCGAGCCCTGTATTTCCTGTTGGCAGACGTTGCTGATCGCTTCCATTTCCTTAAATATGGGTTAGCGATCGTATTGGTTTTTGTAGGTGGCAAAATGTTGCTGGCATATTGGTTCCATATACCCGTGCTAGCTTCGCTGCTCGTAGTAGCAGGGATCCTGCTCTGCTCTATCATCCTGAGCTTGATATTGTCTAAAAAATCGTAATTCTTGTTGCCTTTTATGCGTGGGACAACAGTGAGAAAAAAATCTTTTTTTCGCGTGTGTTGCTTCTTAAAAAATAGGGTCGGAGTTGATTTACAATAGCTAACTGCTTTGTTTCAAGGAGTTTTGATGGCTCGCTTGCCCCGTCTTGTTGTTCCTCAACAACCACATCACATCATTCAGCGAGGACACGATCAGCAATGTATTTTTCGTGACGGGCCTGATCATATTGCGTTCCTAGGTTGGTTGCGTGAAGGAGCCAAGCATTTTGGTGTTGCCATTCATGCTTATGCTTTAATGCCAGATCATATTCATATACTGGCAACACCTGCTTACGAGGAAGGGCTGGCACGAATGATGCAATGGATAGGACGACACTATGTCCCATGGTTTAATCAGAAATATGGCAGGAGCGGAACCTTGTGGCAGGGGCGTTACAGGGCAACAGTCATTGATGCAGAGCAATATTTCATGATATGTAGTCGTTATATTGAACTTAATGCAGTCAGAGCCGGCCTGGTTGTCGAGGCAAGTGACTATCTTTGGTCTAGCTATATGCATCATGTTGGTACAAAGCCGGATGCTTTGATTACTGATCATTCCCTATATTGGGCATTAGGTAATACGCCATTTGATCGGGAGATGGCGTATAAGAAATTGGCAGAGCAGCCGTTGAGCGAGGAAGAGATTCGCGCTGTCAGTGACGCAACAGTAAAAGGGTGGGCTCTGGGCTCAGATGAATTTAAGATTGCCTTGGAGAAGTCTTCGAATCGGCGTGTGAGTCCGGCCAAACGTGGCAGACCGGTGCGGAGATTGGTAACTTAATGAAAAGACACGATTGCCAACATGCATATAGCGTAGGTTTCGACGATATTACTCCGAAATAGAGAGAAATATTTCTCAACTCTGTCCCTATTTAATTACCTGTGCTCAGCCAGTTTAATTTTATTCTACTCCGACCCTATTTTTTGTTATTGAATAATTAAGCTCTGTACACTATCCTTAAGTCCTTACTGATAATGTGGTGGAGTACTGTTATGCATGCGCAAGGCCTATATGACCCAGCTAATGAGCACGACGCCTGTGGCGTTGGTTTTATCGCCCATATCAAGGGTAAGAAGAGTCATTCCATCGTTGAGCAAGGTTTGCTCATTCTAAAGAATCTGGATCATCGGGGTGCTGTCGGTGCAGATAAGTTGATGGGGGATGGTGCCGGGATTCTGATTCAGATTCCTGATCAGTACTACCGTGAAGAAATGGCGAAGCAGAATATTGAACTTCCACCACCAGGAGAATATGGTGTGGGGATGGTATTTTTGCCCAAAGAAAATGCTTCCCGCATTGCCTGCGAACAGGAGATTGAGCGTTCTGTACTGGCAGAAGGGCAAGTCGTGCTGGGATGGCGTGATGTGCCGGTAGACATGGATATGCCGATGTCTCCTACGGTACGTGAGAAAGAGCCTGTCATTCGCCAGATATTTATTGGCCGTGGTCAGGACATCATGGTCACTGATGCGCTTGAGCGTAAGTTATATGTCATTCGTAAATCTTCCGGGCATGCTATTCAGGCGCTGAATCTGCTTCATGGGAAAGAATTTTTTGTGCCGTCCATGTCGGCGCGTACAGTAGTGTACAAAGGCTTGTTACTGGCGGATCAGGTTGGTGTCTATTATAAAGACTTACAGGATCCCCGCTGTACAACAGCATTGGCATTGGTACATCAACGGTTTTCTACCAATACATTCCCAGAATGGCCATTAGCGCACCCTTATCGCTTGATTGCTCATAATGGCGAAATCAACACAGTCAAAGGTAACTTTAACTGGATGCGTGCGCGTGAAGGTGTGATGCAGTCTGCGGTACTGGGAGACGATCTCAAAAAACTGTTTCCTTTGATTTATGAAGGACAGTCAGACACAGCCTGCTTTGATAATGTGCTGGAGTTGTTGCTGATGGCAGGTTATCCCTTGCCACAGGCAATGATGATGATGGTGCCGGAGGCATGGGAAAACCATACGTTGATGGATGATAATCGTCGTGCATTCTATGAATACCACGCTGCAATGATGGAGCCATGGGATGGTCCGGCTGCCATGGCCTTTACTGATGGTCGCCATATCGGAGGGACGTTAGATCGTAATGGATTACGTCCTGCACGCTACATTGTGACAGATGATGACTTGGTCGTAATGGCTTCTGAATCTGGTGTATTGCCGATTCCTGAGTCCAAGATCATTCAGAAATGGCGCTTACAGCCAGGCAAAATGTTTCTGATTGATCTTGATGCAGGACGTATCATTGACGATAAAGAATTAAAAGATACCTATGCCAATGCTAAACCCTACAAGCAATTGATTGCCTCGGTACGGGTTAAGCTCGATAGTCTGAAGCCGGAACCCAAAGAACCTGATGCCACTGTGTCTTTGCTGGATCGTCAGCAAGTGTTTGGTTATACGCAGGAAGATGCCAGACTGTTGATGGCGCCAATGGCAGCCAATGGTGAAGAGGCTATTGGCTCTATGGGGAATGATTCACCATTGGCTGTCATGTCTAACAAAAACAAGACGCTTTACAGTTATTTCAAGCAATTGTTTGCCCAAGTGACTAATCCACCGATTGATCCCATTCGTGAAGCGATGGTCATGTCATTGGTTTCTTTTATTGGCCCACGTCCCAATTTATTGGATACGAACAATATCAATCCGCCGATGCGTCTGGAGGTTTCCCAGCCTATTCTTGACTATGCGGACATGGCCAAACTGCGCAACATCAGCGCTCATACTGGCGGCAAATTCAAGTCATATGAATTGAATATTTGTTATCCGGTGGCATGGGGCAAGGAAGGTATCGAGGCGCGTTTGGCATCATTGTGTGCGAAGGCTGTCGATGCAGTGAACTCCGGCCATAATATTTTGATTGTGTCGGATCGTAAAGTCGATGCATCACAGGTAGCGATTCCAGCATTGCTGGCAACTTCGGCGATCCATTTACATTTGGTGAGCAAGTGGTTGCGGACATCGACAGGCCTGGTTGTAGAAACGGGTTCTGCGCGTGAAACGCATCACTTTGCTTTACTTGCAGGCTATGGTGCGGAAGCCATTCATCCCTATCTGGCGATGGATACCTTGGCTGCTATAGCAAAAGAATTGCCCGGTAATCTTACTCCAGAAAAAGCGATTTATAACTTCCAGAAGGCGGTTGGTAAAGGCTTGCTGAAGGTGATGTCCAAG
>JAATGO010000178.1 GCA_015654605.1 Betaproteobacteria bacterium | reverse complement strand
TGTCAACATCGACGATGACAGGTTTCGGTGGCGTAGGGGGCACGGGTGGATTGGGTGGGGTGACGGTCACTTTCCAGATGGCGGCATGGACCTGACGACCACTGGTGGCTGCAGTTCCCGCAATGACGTTACCGTCAGCAGAGATGGTTGTGGCGGAAGAGGCGCTGCCTCCAAGGGTTCCCAGATCGGTTGCCGTCGTTGATCTATCAAACCATGCTACCGCATGCTTGTTGCGCATGTAGTCATTTCCCTACTTATTCGTAATATCGTGAGCAGGCTCTTAGGGGAAAATTAAGGAGATCCACCATTTTTCTTCGTCCTCCGCAATGACGGATGCTTCTCTTTTTCCGTGCTACTTATTGAACGCTTAGCAGCGGGCATTTACCATGGCTTTAAAAATAGAGAAGTGCCTCTATGTAATGAAACTCATTCCTATAATTATTCATGGCAGAATTGCTTACAAGACGACGTGATTCGCGGAAGAGCGCTAGAATTGATAGGGATTGAAAGTTATCTCGTGTAAGTCGTTAAGAATAAGGTTTTTATGGTTCCGCATCTTGTTACTGCTTTAAATGGCCCTCTTTTTGATCTGGAAAAGAAGATTCTTGGGGCAACGCCTGTCATTGAGCGCTGGTTTCGTATGGAGTGGCAAGAGCATACCCCGCCATTTTATTGCTCTGTCGATTTGCGTAATGCAGGCTTTAAGCTGGCTCCTGTTGATACTAATTTGTTTCCTGGGGGATTTAATAATTTATCTCCGGAAATGCTGCCATTGGCAGTGCAGGCAGCGATGGCAGCCATAGAGAAATATTGCCCTGATGCCAAGAATTTATTGCTAATTCCAGAAAAACATACGGGAAGCAGCTTTTATTTGCAGAATATTGCTAGACTCATGCAGATTTTTCGCCAAACTGGGCTGAACGTACGTTTGGGCAGTCTTGCTGCAGACATCAAGAAACCACAACAAATTGAGTTGCCAGATGGTAGCAGTATTACGCTGGAGCCACTTGAGCGCTCAGCAAATGGCCGCCGCCTTGGTTTGAAGAATTTTGACCCCTGTACCATATTGTTGAATAATGATTTATCGGGAGGGATACCTTCGGTTCTGGAAAATCTGGATGAACAGTTTGTATTGCCGCCGTTACATGCAGGTTGGGCAGTGCGCCGTAAAAGCAATCATTTTGCTGCCTACGATGATGTTGTCAAAAAATTCGCAAAATTGGTGGATGTTGATCCATGGATGCTGAACCCTCTTTTCTCGCGTTGTGGATCGATCGATTTTCAACAGGATGCAAGTGCAGATGGATTGGCCGACAGTGTGAGTAGCTTGTTGTCAAAGATACGCAAAAAATATAAGGAATATGGCATCAAGCAAACGCCGTTTGTTATTATCAAGGCAGATGCTGGTACCTATGGCATGGGTATCATGACAGTCAAGGATGCCAGTGAAGTAAGAGACTTCAATCGTAAGCAGCGGAACAAGATGGCAGTTGGCAAGGAAGGCCTTGAAATCAGTGAAGTTATTATTCAAGAGGGTGTACCTTCGTTTGAGCGCATTAATGAGGCTGTGGCTGAGCCAGTCGTCTATATGATTGACCGTTATGTTATTGGTGGATTTTATCGAGTGCATGCAGATCGCGATGTGAATGAAAACTTGAATGCTCCAGGAGCCCATTTTGTGCCGCTGGCATTTGCACAACAGCATACATTGCCAGATTTCTTGGCAAAGCCTGGTACAGTTGCTCCTAATCGTTTTTATATGTATGGCGTAGTGGCACGATTGGCGTTATTAGCGGCCTCCCTGGAAATGGAGAAAACGGATCCCAATCCAGAAATTTATGACTAAGATAATGTCATTTATCCCTTGATAACGGGAGCCGTGATACATCATAAAATACAGTGTGCGAAATACAATACGCGCGATATTGGTGTTGCTCCTGGATTTTTCATGGTTCATTATGCGTTCTCACTATTCGCTTTATATTAACTGACTGATTGTTTACATGAAAATAGCCTTTCTTGCCGATCCTCTGGATACGTTCAAAATTTACAAAGACTCGACCTTTGCTATGATGCGCGAGGCGGCTAAGCGTGAGCACCAAATTTATGTCTTTGAGCAGAAGGACATGGTGCTGGAAAGTGGATTGGTCGTTGCCAACAGCATGGGGGTGACATTAACAAGTGATGTGTCAGATTGGTACCGGGCAGGTCAGCCGGTTCGCACTTTTTTATCTGAGTTTGATGCGATCATTGTTCGCAAGGATCCGCCATTTGACATGGAGTACATTTATACGACGTATCTGCTCGAGTTGGCAGAAAAGCAGGGCGCACGTGTATTCAACAAACCTGCGGCAATTCGTGATC
>JAATGO010000398.1 GCA_015654605.1 Betaproteobacteria bacterium | reverse complement strand
GCTTCATCTTGGCCTGCCTCATCTAAAACCATCCGTGGCTCGCATAACTCCTGCCATGTCTGACGAAACAACGTAGGAATACCTGATTCGCGCCAATCCAACGTCACCACCTGCACCTCCTGGTGCAGTGCATAAGTATCCAAAAATGCCTGCTCCATCGCGTCCGGCGCTACTGGATTAATCCAGATCAAGGGCATATTGGCGTGCATTGCTATTGCTTGCATCTGAGCATGACGCCGTGCGGTCTTGTCATGATTATCCAGTTGGCTCTTCCAGATTGACCACACCAGTTGCGCCTCATCTGACAGCAAATGACGCGCGACCGGCGATAATTGCCCCAAAGCAGCTTCCCAACGCGCATCAACATCCCCTGGAATGCGCTGCATCACAGGCAGCAAAGCCTGCGTCAACTCATCCGACAACTATACCAAGGTCTGTGCCAATGGCAACAAATCGACATCACTGCGCGCAGCAAACATTTTCTTCAGCCACGCATGCTGCCGTAATTCTGCATAGAGCAACATCAAGCGTTCTCCATCCGTACTCCCATCCGTACTCCCATCCGTTGGTGGAAACATGGAGAGTAAACCAGACAATGTATTGATTCGTGGAGGAATAAAAGATCGATGCAATACTGTTGCCATGGCAGAACGCAGGGATTGTGCATGAGAAAAAGCAGGCACTACCACCTGGCATGCTGAAAAATCGAATTTTCCACTATGTTCACTATGATATGTACGCCCAATGCTATGCGAGCCATCCAGCAAACACTGTACGGCGTGCATCCAAAAGTCAGATGAAGGAGAGACAAGCAATGACGATAGCATGAGTAAATGTAGACACCCGAAATAGAGAAACATCTGGAACGCATTTCATAAATAGGCATGAGATGCGTTCTAATAAAAAAAGATTAAAACACATTTCCCCAGACTTGCCATATAAAAGGGTACCTATCTATCCACCACCCATACCCCCAATATTCTTATCTTTCTCCGCCCCATGAACGCTAACAAACAACACTTGTCTCACCAACAATGAAAAAATGTATTATCATGAATCACATTACAAGGTGCTTTCTCTGTTTTCTCACAAGTGATGTATAAAATGGACGCATAAAATGATCTGGCACCCTATTTTCAAAAATAGGGTATGATAATCACCGTACCCCGCCAATTTACTATTGTCTCGTTTAAAACCACTTGAATCAGGGCACAATAGCTCCATCTACAGATAGCAATGATGGGGCGTTGAGGCATACCTGCCAGACAGATGGTAATCACCTTGGCGCTATTTGACTACTTATCCCCTCATATCGAGGATTTACCATGAGCGAAAATATCAAACATATCTCTGACGCTTCTTTTGATGCGGATGTCCTCAAATCTGACAAGCCAGTGCTCGTCGATTTCTGGGCAGAATGGTGTGGACCATGTAAGTCCATTGCACCAATTCTTGAAGAAGTTGCCAAAGAATACGGCGGCAAACTGCAAATTACCAAATTGGATGTCGATGCCAATCAGAAAATCCCTGCCCAATTTGGCATTCGCGGCATCCCAACATTAATTCTGTTCAAGAACGGTGTTGTAGCAGACCAAAAAGTAGGCGCCCTGGCTAAAAGCCAACTGACGGCATTTATTGACAAACACATCTGATTGAATGGTAGGTGATGCGCCCGTATCACCTACCTGCCATTTGATCAGCTCCATTTGTTTTATTTGCTCTCACTATAAATTATTCGGGTCGACAGCCCATTCGTTAATTTAAATACCACGCAACTCCCTCCCCCCCCTTTTATATTCCCATCCTGGGACACTCACTCATATGCACTTATCTGAATTAAAGGCGTTACACGTCTCTGCCTTATTAGAAATGGCTATTAGCCTGGACATTGACAACGCAGCACGTCTACGCAAACAGGAACTGATGTTTGCCATCCTGAAAAAGCGTGCGAAATCAGGAGAACAGATTTTTGGCGATGGCGCCCTAGAAGTATTGCCTGATGGCTTTGGCTTCCTGCGCTCGCCTGATGCCAGCTATATGGCATCTACCGATGATATTTATATTTCCCCTTCGCAAATTCGCCGTTTCAATTTGCACACAGGTGACTCCATCGAAGGAGAAGTGCGAACCCCAAAGGATGGGGAACGTTATTTTGCCCTAGTCAAGGTTGACAAGGTAAATGGCGAGCCGCCAGAGGCTTCCAAGCACCGTATTCTATTTGAAAATCTCACACCACTGCACCCCAACAAGATTCTGCAGTTGGAACGTGACATGCGCGGCGAGGAAAATATCACAGGCCGCATCATTGATCTGATTGCACCTATCGGCCGGGGTCAACGTGGGCTGCTGGTAGCATCGCCCAAATCCGGCAAATCGGTCATGTTGCAGCATATTGCCCATGCCATTACCACCAACCATCCCGATACCGTGATGATTGTGTTGTTAATTGACGAAAGACCAGAAGAAGTTACTGAAATGCAACGCTCGGTACGCGGCGAAGTGGTCGCATCCACCTTCGATGAGCCGGCCACCCGGCACGTGCAAGTTGCAGAAATGGTACTGGAAAAAGCCAAGCGCCTGGTCGAAATGAAAAAAGATGTTGTCATCCTGCTCGACTCGATCACCCGTTTGGCTCGTGCATACAACACCGTCATTCCAGCTTCAGGCAAAGTATTGACTGGTGGTGTTGACGCCAATGCCTTGCAGCGTCCCAAGCGTTTCTTCGGTGCTGCTCGTAACATCGAAGAAGGTGGCTCACTGACTATTATCGCTACCGCATTGATCGAAACCGGCAGCCGTATGGACGATGTCATCTATGAAGAATTCAAAGGTACCGGCAACATGGAAGTCCATCTGGAACGACGCTTGGCGGAAAAACGTGTCTATCCAGCGATTAATCTGAACAAGTCCGGCACACGGCGTGAAGAATTGCTCATCAAACCCGATCAATTGCAAAAAATCTGGGTGCTACGTAAATTGCTGTACAGCATGGATGAAATTGAGGCAAT
>JAATGO010000130.1 GCA_015654605.1 Betaproteobacteria bacterium | reverse complement strand
GGGGAGGACGAGAAGATTTTTCACACGAAGTAAAAGAGGCGATGGATGGTTGCCTAGCGTGTAAATCCTGTGCTGGTCAATGCCCGATCAAAGTGGATATTCCGAGGATGCGCACCAAGTTTCTGGAGCTATACCATGGTCGTTATCTGAGGCCACTGCGAGATTATGTGGTAGGAGCACTTGAATATCTCCTGCCATATTTGGCACGTTTTCCACGTATCGCCAATATGCTGACTCATGCAGGTCTTGGACCCATGTTGTTACGATGGATTGGGCTAGTTGCTACACCAACGTTGACGTATTGTAGACTTGACAGTGAACGTACTCGGCGCGGCATCCCTATTGCCAGCGTCGCTCGCTTACAGACTTTAACGGTGACACAGCGTCTTCGCACGGTGATCATTGTGCAGGATGCTTTTACTAGCTACTATGAAGCGATATTGCCGGACTTATTTGACCTGCTAATTGCATGCGGTATTTCACCGATGATGGCCCCTTTTCAGCCGAACGGAAAAGCGTTGCATGTCCATGGGTTTTTACGGCGTTATGAACAGGTGGCAAGGGAAAATGCTGCCATGCTAAATGCCTTTGCACAGAATGGAGTGGCGTTGATTGGTCTCGACCCGGCCATGACGCTAACCTACCGGCAAGAGTACGCTGACCTGTTAGGTACTGATGGTGCTCCTCCAGTGTTGTTAGTGCAAGAGTGGATGGCGCGCCATTTGGATTGTATTCCGACGATAGCCGAAGTCGATCAACGTCACTGTCATTACTTACCGCATTGCACAGAGCGTACGACTGCATCATCTGCCATACGCGATTGGCAGGTGGTATTTTCCCATTGTGGGTTGAATCTGTCGACGCTAGCCAGTGGCTGTTGCGGCATGGCTGGCACCTGGGGCCATGAAGTCGAGCATCGTACACAATCTGAAAAAATATATGACATGAGTTGGTCTCGTCATGTGGAGCGTGCACGTCGAGAGAACATTCCTTTATTAGCGGATGGTTTTTCATGCCGCTGCCAAGTAGAAAAGATTGACGGCATTGTACTGTTACATCCGGTACAGTGGTTATTAAAAAATTTGGTGCAATCACGTATGTAATTTTTGAGGGTAGAACATCATGAAATGGATTCTTTTTACTACTTCCGCCACTCCTGCTGTGTACGGCATACTCGAGGGGGATCATATCAATGAAGTGGAGGGAGGGCCATTCGGGAAATATGTCATGACGGACCGTATTCATAATTTGAATGACGTGAAGATAGAGGTACCATTTATACCTCGAACATTTTATGCTGCAGGTCTCAATTATGTGCGCCACATTCGTGAATATGCAGAGCAGCAAGGCAAGGAATTGGAATTGCCAAATAAAGCAGACATTGGTTACCGAGCAGTTAATGCCTTGGTTGCACATGATGAAGCAGTAGTGATTCCGAAAGGTGCGACGGAAGTGCAATATGAGGGAGAGTTAGTGGTGGTTATTGGTCGCAAAGCACGTAACTTGACATATGAGAATGCTTTATCCTGTGTACTTGGCTATACCATCGGCAACGATGTTAGCGAGCGTCAATGGCAAAAAATAGATCGTACATTCTGGCGTTCGAAAAATTCGGATACCTTCAAGCCGATGGGGCCATGGATAGAAACCGATTTTGATATTGAACAGGCGCAGACTACGGTGTACGTTAATGGCGTCGTCATGACTCACTTTCGTACCTCTGAAATGCTATTCGATATCCGAATTTTTATTTCTACCATGACCCGTAATATTACTTTATATCCTGGTGATGCTATTTGGATGGGGACCGATGGCAAGTCACCGAATCTGAAAGCAGGAGACATTGTTGAAGTAAAGATAGACGGTATTGGGAGTCTGCGTAACCATTTTATCAATGAAGGCAACGAAGACAATTGAGCGGCTGCATGAATGGTAGTTTATCTAGTAGCTGTTGATGAACATTATCTTTTAAGGGATAGTATGGCACGTATCGATGGTTTTAGTGTGGATAAAGCTACACTGCAATTTGTGGGAAAGGGACTCAGTCGGCCTGAATGTATTATTGCTGAGCCAGATGGCACACTCTGGATATCAGATGATCGCGGGGCACTAACCTGTATTGAAGCAATAACAGGGAAACAGCGGTTGATTGGGCCACCGGAGGGTATTCCTAATGGGGTGGCGATGATGTCGGATGGAAAATTTTTGATTGCCGATATTGGCGCTCGGTGTATTTATCAAATTGATCGTGATGGTAACAAATCTATTTTATATGACAGCTTAGACGGTAAGCCGCTGGGGGCAGTCAATTTTGTCTATTTCGATGGGCAAGACCGTTTATGGGTCGCCGTCTCAACGGTGACTGAGCCTCGCCTGCGCGCAGTAGAAACGGCGATACCTGATGGATATATATTATTGATTGACGCTAATGGGCCACGTCGTGTGGCAGAAGGTTTATATTTCACCAATGAAATTCGTGTTGATAGTGAAGGAAAATATTTGTATGTGGCGGAAACTACAGCTGGAGGGGTGACCCGTTTTACGATTGGTGTCGATGGTTCTTTGAGCGACAAACAACCGTTCGGGCCAAGGCCATTATTCGACGGTGCAAAGGTTGACGGTATTACGTTTGATGTCGATGGCAATCTGTGGGTAACTGAAATTACGCGTAATCAGATCGTGGTACTGAAGCCGGATGGATCAGCGCTTACTATATTCGACGATCCAGAAGGCCAGATTATTGATTTTCCGACCAGTGTAACTTTTGGTGGGCCTGATTTATGTACCGTCTATGTCGGTTCACTCAGGATGGACAAGCTTACGGTGTTCAGATCGCCAGTACCTGGCGTGCCGATGCGCTATTGGAAAGCATAATAAGCATAATAAGCATAATGAGTAGATAGGCGCTTTTCGGGCAGAATTTCTTGCCCGAAAAGAAGACATGAAGGTAACATTCTGTCAGAAAAAGTAATACCACTCAAAAGTGGATTTCACAACACCACATTAAATGCTTGTGGGGATTTCTAGCATCACTTTTTTCAATATTCGCGACTGTGAATAAGCATGACAAGATGCCTTGAGAGATCATCAGGACATCATATCGGCAACACCTTCCGCAGTTGTCAGACGCTGTCTGCGTAGCGATGAACCACGTAACCAGAAATACAATTGCAATGCTACCATTGCAACACTGATCGTTATCAATGTTGCGCTGATAGGCCGTGTGACAAAGACCGAGAGATCACCATGAGACAGCAATAACGCACGTCGGAAATTCTCTTCGAGCATCGGGCTAAGCACATAACCAAGCAGAATGGGGGCCACAGGAAAATCGAGCGTCACTAGTACTGCGCCGACTAGTCCGAAGACCAGTACTTCATTTATTTCAAACAGGCTGTTATTGGTGCTGTAGACGCCGATGGCAATAAAGAACATGGCGGCTGGATAAAGGTAGCGAAACGGTACTTGCAGAATCTTTACCCACACGCCGATCAGAGGTACGTTCAGAATCACCAGTAGGATATTGCCGATCCAGAAACTAGCCACGAGTCCCCAGAATAGGTCTGCATGTTCGCTAATGAGTTGCGGACCGGGTTGAATACCCTGAATTAATAATGCCCCCAGCAACAAAGCCATCACTGCATCGCCGGGAATCCCTAAACTCATAGTCGGGATGAAGTCAACCTGAGTCTTGGAATGTGCCGATGCTTCTGGGCTAGCAACACCTTCCAATGCTCCTTTGCCAAATTTCTCTGGCGTGCGCGATACCTTTTTTTCCAGCGCATAAGCAAGGAAGGTTGTGATAGTTGGTCCGGTACCAGGCATGGCTCCGAAAATAGTGCCAACCAACGTCCCACGTATGATCGGCATGAACGATTGCTTTAGCTCCCCCTTGGTTGGGCGCATATCCTTGAGTTTGACTTTCGATTTACTGCCGACCACTTTCAGATGATTGACGTTGCGCAAAAACTCGGTAATGCCGAATAGTCCCAATGCCAGCGCTACTAGCTCCACTTTATCGGATAGTTCGACCAAGCCGAAAGTGAAGCGAGTCATACCGCTGTTCACATCAGTGCCAGCGATGCCGATCAAAAGACCCACCACTGTCATGGCCACTCCTTTGAGCGGTGAGCCGCGTGACATCGTGCCACCTGCCAGCAAGCCCATCAACATGACTGCAAATAATTCTGCTGGACCGAACTTGAAGGCGATGCTCACCAGAAAAGGTGAGGCAAAAATCATCACGATGATACCCACTGACGACGCAAAGAACGAAGCTACCATAGTAATGCCGAGCGCAGTTCCCCCCTTACCACGTTGCGTCATCGGATAACCATCCAGACACGTAATAGCATGCGGAGGGTGGCAGGGTAGATTCAATAGAATAGCACCTATCGCACCACCATATTGAGAACCGTAATAGATCCCGGCAAGCATCAGGACCGCCGGTACTGGCTGCATTACATACGTTAATGGCAACAGCATTGAGATTGCCGATAGTGGTCCCATGCCAGGCAGGACACCGATCAGATTACCGATCAGTACACCAACGAACGACCACATGAAATTATGCGGCTCCAGTGCCACACCGAAGCCGTTCCACAAGTCAATTAAAGATTGGCTGATCATCGCTTACCCCCACGTAAAAAGTGGAAACTGCATTTTTAGTGCCCACCAGAACACCACTGTGCATACTATGCACATTATTAGTGCCAGGACCAATGCGCTTTTGAACGTATTGCTACGGTCACCCAACGCTGATATAAATACAATGAAAAAGGTTGCTGGGAGCAATCCACCATACCTGCCGACAACGACGAATGCCAATAAACCGAGAACAATAGAAATCCAGCCTTGTGCATCGAAAGCATGCTGTGGCTCGGTCTCGGCTACTGGCGTCGTCGTTGGTTGGTGCGCACCCAGTATGAT
>JAATGO010000372.1 GCA_015654605.1 Betaproteobacteria bacterium | reverse complement strand
TCCTATCCGGATTTTTGGAGTTTCACTGGCTGGCGAACCTGGTTCTCGTTCAACGGTACATGTGTTTGGTTGGGGCATGCCCTCGGTTAATGCATATTATTTTTTGTTCTTGTTGTTGTGTATTGTGGTGATCTTTTTTTCATCCCGTTTACAAAATTCCCGACTTGGGCGCGCTTGGGTTGCGATTCGAGAAGACGAAATTGCCGCCAAGGCAATGGGCATCAATACGCGTAATATGAAATTACTGGCCTTTTCCATGGGGGCATCATTTGGTGGCGTGGCAGGAGCCATGTTTGCTGCTTTTCAGGGATTTGTATCACCAGAATCATTTTCGTTGACTGAGTCGATTGCTGTGCTGGCGATGGTAGTACTAGGAGGAATTGGTCATATTCCTGGCGTCGTACTGGGGGGAGTGATCCTGGCAGCCTTGCCGGAAGTCTTGCGGCATGTAGTGGAGCCGGTACAGATGGCATTGTTCGGAAAAGTATGGGTCGATGCAGAAGTATTGCGACAATTATTGTATGGTGCAGCAATGGTGCTCATCATGCTCATGCGACCTGCTGGATTATGGCCATCTCCTCGGGCAGAGGATAGACCGGAAGCAGATCACCCACATGGCGGTGGCACTGCAGGTGTCGTGAAGGCTTGATGAAAGAGGCAATAATGATGAGTACAACCATGCACGCAACAGAGCCAGTTCCCTTATTAAAAATTTCTGGAGTGAGCAAGCGCTTTGGAGGCTTGCAGGCATTATCGGATGTCAATCTAAGGATTGAGCCCGGCCAGATTTATGGTTTGATTGGACCTAATGGTGCCGGGAAAACCACATTCTTTAATGTCATTACAGGGCTTTATCAACCTGATAGTGGGAGCTTTGAACTGGCGGGGAAGGCTTATTCACCAACGGCACCACATGAAGTTGCAAAAGCTGGAATCGCTCGTACTTTCCAGAATATACGACTGTTTGGAGATATGACGGTGTTGGAAAACGTGATGGTAGGTTGTCATGTGCGTACTCGCCAGAATGTCCTGGGAGCGATTCTTCGACACAAAGCTGCACGTCAGGAAGAGGCGCAGATTCGCAGTAAGTCTCAACAACTGCTGGATTTTGTAGGGATTGGTCAATTTGCACAGCGTACAGCCCGGCATTTGTCATATGGCGATCAGAGGCGATTGGAAATTGCCAGAGCCTTGGCTACGGAGCCTCAATTGCTTGCCTTGGATGAGCCTGCTGCAGGGATGAATGCTACAGAGAAACTCGGTTTGCGGGAATTGCTCGTAAAAATTCAGGCTGAGGGTAAAACAATTTTATTGATTGAACATGATGTCAAGTTGATGATGGGATTGTGTGATCGTTTAACAGTGTTGGATTATGGTAAGCCGATTGCAGAAGGTATCCCGGCTGATGTAAAAAATAATCCTGCAGTGATTGAGGCGTATCTTGGTACTAATCATTAGTCAGGTACCGCTATCATTTTACGGACTGTTTTAGTCAAAGGGATGTGATGAATAACGTATTGAAAATTGATAATTTGTCGGTGGCATATGGAGGTATTCAGGCGGTAAAAGGAATATCTCTAGAAGTCAATGAGGGTGAGTTGGTAACCCTGATTGGTGCCAATGGTGCTGGCAAGACAACAACCCTGAAGGCTATTACAGGAACTTTGCCCAATTGTCGTGTCAATGGACATATCACGTATTTAGGGGAGCTGCTGAAGGGACGTAGTTCGTTTCAACTGGTGCAGGAAAAATTAGCAATGGTACCAGAGGGGCGAGGAGTATTTACGCGCATGAGCATTTACGAAAATTTGATGATGGGTGCTTATACGCGGAATGATAAAGAAGGCATCGCCACAGATATTGAACATTGGTTTGATGTATTTCCTAGGTTGAAAGAGCGTGCAGGACAGATGGCGGGAACCTTGTCAGGTGGCGAGCAGCAGATGTTGGCGATGGCACGTGCCTTGATGAGTCACCCAAAGCTGTTATTGCTGGACGAACCTTCCATGGGTCTATCTCCCATTATGGTGGAAAAAATATTTGAAGTCGTTCGCCAAGTGTCCAGTGAGGGCATCACGATTTTATTGGTAGAGCAAAATGCCAAACTTGCATTACAGGCAGCAAACCGTGGTTATGTGATGGAGTCAGGTCTGATTACCATGACAGGTGTTGCACAGGATTTGTTGGTTGACCCACGTGTCAAGGCCGCTTATTTGGGAGAGGGCTGATAGATCATGAGATAGAGGGAGAAACATGCACGCTGTTTTGTTTGTATCAATAATTGATCGATACAGTCGCTGCAGCACTGTGATGCTGATTTTGTTATTTATCCTTTGTCCCCCTTTATGGATCCCCTTATTTGTTGCGCAGTTGTTTGGGGATTATTGAGCGCTTACTTCACAGTTATGAGGCAGTTGTTCTCGCCGTTATCCTCGCCGTTATCTTCGCAGTTATCCTTTATATGCAGCCCAACCAATCAATATCCAGGAAAGAAGAAATGCCACACCACCAAGTGGAGTGACTGCACCGAGGATCTTGACACCACTCAGAGCCAATACATAAAGGCTGCCACTGAAAAGAATAATGCCAACAAACATGATACTACCAGCCCAATTTAATGTGGTGCTTGCCAGTCTTGGCATCAACAGTGCAACAACGAATAGTCCTATTGCATGCGCCATTTGATATGTCACTGCGGTATGCCAGATTTCCAGCATATCGACCGTGAGAATTTTCTTTAAGCCGTGAGCACCAAAAGCCCCTGCCCCGACGGCAAAGAACATATTGGCTGCGGCCAGAATAATAAAAAAACGTTCAGTCATCAGTGTTCTCAAAGAAGATTAAGGATAAATATTGTTAAAGTAGCGCATGCGAAAGATAAAATCTTTGCAGGTAGTAATATTTACATGATTCGATACTTATTTTAACGAGTTTTATTGTGTTGGTGGGGAGTCGTACGGGAGGCTCAGCGATTTATTAATTGATTAGATATTGTCGATGACTGCGAACCATTGAATCTTTCTGCTACAGGAAAAGGCTTCTACCTCATCAACGGGGGAGAAGCGACATTCATTAAACTTGTTTTTAGGAAGCGAGAAATGGAGGTAATACCCGCTATCCCCCGTAGATAGATCGTAGGGTTGCGAGATGTGGCTGGCGCTTCTCAAAATCCAATGGCATTAGGATTCCATACCAAAATGGAAATGCTCTCACGCCGAGCCTATGGCTTTAGAAACTTTGAAAACTACCGTATGAGCATCTTGGCGCAATGCGGGTGGAACGGGGCGATCAATCGTGTTTAATGAAAAGAAACCCCATCCCCCGTTTATGGGGTAGAGCCAAGGAAAAGGGCTCCAATTGCTTGGAGCCCTTTATATTTTTGGTAGGCCGTGCGGGATTCGAACCTGCGACCAACGGATTAAAAGTCCGCTGCTCTACCAGCTGAGCTAACGACCCGAAAGACCGC
>JAATGO010000239.1 GCA_015654605.1 Betaproteobacteria bacterium | reverse complement strand
GCTACCAAAGAAATTACAGACAGTGAAAGCGCATGCACAGGCTCAGACAGATATGCAGGGACAATTGCAGCAGCTGGTTAGCAAACGCTTTGTCACGGAAACAGCCTATGAAAATATGATGCATTTCCCAAGGTATCTCAAGGCACTCAATGTCCGCTTGGAAAAGTTACGTTTAGATCCCACGCGAGATGTACGATTGATGGGTGAGTGGCTGCAGGTGGCGCAGCCATGGCAACGGGCGCATAAAGAACGTAACAGCCATGATGAGAAAATGTTGGAATTCCGTTGGTTACTGGAAGAACTGAGAGTCTCTTTGTTTGCGCAGGAGTTGCGTACCCCCATGCCAGTCTCCGTCAAGCGTTTGCAAAAAATATGGGATGCTATGCAGCGCTAGCATGCGCTTATGCATTAATCCAGCAGTATTGCAGAGCAAGCTAGATAAGGGTAGTCCATTACAGGAATTAATGCCTATTACGCAAAAATTCTTTGATTAGGGGCGATTGCAGTCACTTGACCCCTGAATTAGCGTAGAATCGTGCCACTTTTACTGTTATTTATTTGATACAGACCATGACGATCAAATCTGATAAGTGGATACGCCGTATGGCGCAGGAGCAGGGCATGATAGCGCCATTCGAACCGGGGCAGGTGCGCCAGGCGAATGGCAATAAAATTGTGTCTTATGGGACATCTTCTTATGGTTATGATATTCGTTGCGCTGACGAATTCAAGATATTTACCAATATTAATTCGACGATTGTTGACCCCAAAAATTTTGACGAAAAATCTTTTGTTGATTTCAAAGGAGATGTCTGCATCATTCCGCCCAACTCTTTTGCGTTGGCACGTACGGTCGAGTATTTTCGAATTCCACGCAGTGTGTTGACGATTTGCCTTGGAAAATCAACTTATGCACGCTGTGGAATTATTGTGAATGTCACGCCATTTGAACCAGAATGGGAGGGGTATGTGACATTGGAATTTTCTAACACCACACCATTACCTGCAAAGATTTATGCTGGTGAAGGCTGCGCACAAGTCTTGTTTTTTGAGAGCGATGAGGTGTGTGAGACTTCTTATAAAGACCGTGGCGGAAAATATCAGGGGCAACAGGGCGTTACATTACCTAAGACTTGAGAATGTACTGGTTTGCCTAGCGAGTTAGGATGGCAAGGTGGCTCGCTGGCGTTGCCGTATTAGCGATTTCTATCATTGCAATAACATTCTCACATGAACTGAACTTGCCAATTAGGCCAAGTCAGCGAAGCAACTGTACAATCACCGCATAACAGATTGTCTTGTGTCCCCCCCTGAAGGAGGAGACGGAGAGGAAAAGAGATCAGACTTGATCTTGTTTGACGCAATCGACAAAATAATCACGCCGCCCGTTGACTTCGCGTTTCACTAAGCCATGTACATCTGTTTCAAAGCCTGGAAATTTTTCATTAAAGTCGCGTGCGAATTTGAGGTAATTGACAATGGTTTTGTTAAAGCGCTCGCCAGGGATGAGCAAGGGAATTCCTGGTGGATAAGGAGTGAGCAGAATGGAAGTGACACGACCTTCCAGTTCGTCTAATGGTACGCGGTCAATCGCACGGTGTGCCATTTTTGCGAAGGCATCCGATGGTTTCATGGCAGGTTGCATATCAGAGAGATACATTTCCGTTGTGAGGCGTGCGACATCATAGGTCCGGTAGGTTTCATGGATTTGCTGGCACAGATCGCGTAATCCAAGCTTTTCATAACGCATGTTACGGCCTTGATTGGCCGCGGCAAATTCAGGCAGGATACGCCAGATGGGCTGATTCTTGTCATAATCATCTTTGAATTGCTGTAAGGCAGTTACCAGCGTGTTCCAGCGGCCTTTGGTAATACCGATGGTGAACATGATGAAGAAGGAATATAGGCCGCATTTTTCAACGATGACGCCATGTTCTGCCAGGTATTTGGTTACAATGGATGCTGGTATGCCGTTATCACTGAATTGCCCATCCAGGGATAAGCCAGGAGTTACAATAGTTGCTTTGATTGGATCCAGCATGTTAAAGCCGGATGCCAGGTTACCAAAGCCGTGCCAGCTATCCTCTGCCTTGATCATCCAATCTTCGCGACTACCGATGCCATCGGCAGAAAAACTGTCAGGCCCCCATACCTGAAACCACCAGTCAAGGCCAAATTCTTCATCAATTTTTTTCATGGCACGACGGAAATCCAGCGCTTCTAGGATGCTTTCTTCAACCAGTGCAGTGCCTCCCGGAGCTTCCATCATCGCAGCAGCGACATCACAGGAAGCAATGATGGAATATTGCGGCGAGGTGGATG
>JAATGO010000225.1 GCA_015654605.1 Betaproteobacteria bacterium | reverse complement strand
GTGATTTTGGTGGGGCATTCCATGGGAGGTATTTTGAGTTTGATGGCAGCATATCAGCGACCGGAGCTGGTACGTTGCGTTGTCATGCTGGATTCTCCAGTAGTCGCAGGTTGGCGTGCCTTGCTGTTGTGGTTGATGAAACGCTATAAAGTGGAAGGAAAACGTTCCCCGGCGCTCGCTTCCGTGAAGCGGCGCAATATGTGGCGTAATGTTGAAGAGGCATACCAGCATTATGCTGCCAAGGAGATGTTTGCCGCGTGGCCACAACAGGTATTGCGTGATTATGTTGCTTCAGGAGTTGTCTCTCAAGAGAATGGTGGCGTAGGGCTTCGGTTTACTCGTGAAATTGAGACGGCGGTATATCGCACCATTCCCCATCATTTGGGCTGGATGCTTCGCTCACCATGTCCCCGCCCAATCGGATTCGTTGGCGGTATCGACTCGGCCGAGTGCCGGTTGGCTGGGCTGAAAGCCACCCGGCGTTTGGTAGGGAAGCATTTCATACAGATTCCTGGTGGGCATTTGTTTCCTATGGAAACGCCATTGGCTGCGGCACAGGCAACGCATGACATGATTCTTGCCCTGTTGTAGAATGTTAAGGTAGCCAGTGCGATGGTAGGTGAGTGATCAGAGGGTAGTAAGTTGGCATTAAGTGGGTCAGCAAGGAAACAAAAAATGGCTGGCGTCAAGCTTTTCATGAAAACGGCTTGATGGTCAAAAGGCTATACGGGATGCGGGTTTAGTTCTGCTTTGGGCCACTTTGCGGGAGGGGCGACTTTGTGAGCTAGGAGCGACATAAGAGCGTCGCGGGAGAAAGCCGGGTAGTACTGAATCGGGGTCGATTGCCAGCAGATGACGAGCGTCTTTTTTCGCAACGTAAACCAATCTACTGCGGCACCGCGAGAGCAATCTGGCGGCTATCCGCCAAAAGGAGCGGATCAATGCATGCTTCTCCCAACGGGAGCCAAGTGCCAGGCCCATCCTCCACATGAATCAGCAAAGCCAGCAGATTACCAATCTGGATAAGTTGTGTGGTCGGTGGTTTTGTTGCCTCAACAGAATTTTGTTGCGGAGTCCATGCAGACAGCGCCATCGCTTGAGGCCTAGCCGCACGAAGCACGGCGATTAGTCCGGCAGGATCGCGTTGTACCAGCGCCAATTGGCACAGCGCCAATAGGCAGGTGGTGTCATCGTTTGCAGAGACCGCCATCGGATCGGTTTGGCGAAGACGATGCAGCATGCGGTGTAGTTGCTGACGTGATGCAGCTTCGCTACGCCCTGCCATAATGCCGAGCTCAGCATGGTTGAAGCCAAACACCTCGTATAGCAAGACGGTGGTAACCTCGCCAGCCGGCAGGGTACCAACCAGGTGCAACAGCGCCTGCTCCACACGCTTGGCCTGTTCGATTAGGTGCTCAGGATCATTATCTTTGTGTTCTGACCAGCTGTCCTCGGCAAGTTGCTCGAGGACAGCCTGATAACGCCCCCGACGGCGCCAAGTGTCGATACACAAGTGGCGAAGCACAGTAACCAGCCACGCCTCCCGGCTGTTTGCCGTGGGGGCAATGTGTCATCCTGCGTACGTAGCCAAGTGTCCTGTACCAGATCCTCAGCATCGTCTCCATGAGCCAGCCAATGTCGAGCCAATGCAACCAGTCTGCGACGCAATGCTTCGTCATCAGTCAATGGATGAGAGTGAGAGAAAGGTGTCACAGAGAAGCCTCGTTGTTCGTCTATCTATTAATTTTAACACGAAGGAGTCATTCCCTATGTTTGCTAATGAGACAGATACACCACCACGACCCAGTGTGGGACAAGACAGCGCTTTCCTGGAAGAAAAAGCATTTCGTGCCCGTACGGTGCTGGTGTTCGGCACCATTACGGATACGTTAGCGTCCGAGGTAGTTCGCAAGCTACTGGCGCTGGATGCTGAATCGGACAGTCCCATCACCATGATCGTTTCCTCTCCCGGTGGGCATCTCGAATCGGGAGATGCCATCCATGATGTAGTACGTTTCATATCCGCGCCGGTCAATATGCTCGGTACCGGTTGGGTAGGTAGCGCCGCCACCCATCTCTATCTCGGAGCACAGCGGGAACGCCGATTTTGCCTACCCCAGACGCGCTTCCTGATCCACCAGCCAAGCGGCGGAGCTGGTGGTCCCGCCAGCGACATGGCAATCCAAGCCAAGGAGATCATCAAGGCGCGAGAGCGCATCGCTCTGGTTATTGCTCGAGAAAGTGGTCAGCCAATAGAACGAGTGCTCGAAGACATCGAACGCGATCTGTGGATGCCAGCCGAGGATGCCGTCATTTATGGTTTGGTCTCTCGTATCATCGCGCAGCGCAAGGAACTGATCACAGACTGAAATTGCCTGACCCAAACACGTGCCGGGCAGGACGATCTGGTTCCAAATGACTTGGGTTCGCCTTTGCCCGCAGGCGGCCTGACTGCTGTTGTCGCCCATGATGTGTGCTTCAAGTGATTGATAAACCTTCTGTATCGGGTCAAGATGCGTACCAACGAAATACGGCACTGGAGTTATCGTCAACAAAAAAAGCTACCTGCGGATAATGGGTGAGTACGCCAGTTAAGCGAATAAAACAATATTACATTCATCGATAATGCGACTAGAAAAACTACCATTCAGTTATATGGAGTGTAAAGAAATTTGCCCCAAACAAAAAATCAAGCAGAAAATTGATGTAAAAATCGGGATGACGGAGAAAGCGCAGATAAAACCGTGCCTGATTGGGGTATAATTTGAATTTCCCGCACGTGCCGTTTGGCACTTCATCTGTAATGACCAAGTTTGTATTTGTCACTGGCGGCGTTGTCTCTTCCCTGGGTAAGGGGATTGCCGCCGCGTCTCTGGCTGCGATTCTTGAATCGCGCGGCCTAAAAGTTACCCTGTTAAAGCTAGACCCCTATATCAACGTGGATCCCGGAACAATGAGTCCATTTCAGCATGGGGAAGTGTTTGTTACCGATGATGGTGCGGAGACCGATCTTGATTTAGGGCATTATGAGCGGTTTATTACCGCCAAGATGAAGAAAGTTAATAATTTCACGACTGGGCAGATTTACGATTCTGTCATTCGCAAAGAGCGGCGCGGGGAATATCTGGGGAAGACCGTGCAGGTGATTCCTCATATTACCAACGAAATCCAGGAGTTTATTTATCGTGGAGCCGAAGGGTTTGATGTGGCACTGGTGGAGATCGGTGGCACTGTAGGTGATATCGAATCATTGCCATTCCTGGAAGCTGCACGCCAACTTAGTTTGCGTGCAGGTCGTCATGCCGCTGCGTTTGTACATTTGACGTTGGTACCTTATCTCGCTTCAGCAGGCGAACTTAAAACTAAGCCGACGCAGCATAGTGTGCAGAAATTGCGAGAAATTGGTATTTCCCCCGATGTTTTACTGTGTCGCGCAGATCGCCGGATTCCAGACGATGAACGGGACAAGATTTCTCTATTCTCGAATGTGCATGTTGATGCCGTGATCTCGGTGTGGGATGCAGATACGATTTATAAGATTCCCCAAATGTTGCATGACCAGGGGGTGGACGACATTATTTGCGAGAAACTGGGCTTGTCACCAGCACCAGCTAATCTGGCGACATGGGATCAATTGATTTATGCTCAGGAACATCCCTCACATGAGGTTACCATTGGCATGGTTGGCAAATACGTCGAGTTAACAGAATCGTATAAATCATTGACAGAGGCATTGCGCCATGCCGGTATTCATACATCAAGTCGCGTCAATATTGAATATCTCGATTCAGAAGAGATTGAGGCTCACGGGACTGACTGCCTTAACAAATATGATGCGATCCTAGTGCCAGGTGGTTTCGGTAAGCGAGGAGTAGAAGGCAAGATCGCGGCTGCTCGCTTTGCGCGTGAGAACAAAGTGCCGTATCTGGGCATCTGTCTCGGGATGCAGGTGGCATTGCTTGAGTATGCACGCGACAAAGCTGGTTTCTCCAAGGCAAATTCAACGGAATTTGACCCCGATACTGAACAGCCTGTCGTGGCATTGATTGATGAATGTCAGAATCACGATGGCAAAATTGAAAAACGTGACGCTAATTCTGACCTGGGTGGGACGATGCGCCTGGGAGCGCAAACCTGTGCTGTACAGCCAGGTACGCTGGCAGCAGAGATTTATGGGGATAAGGTGACTGAGCGCCATCGTCACCGCTATGAAGCGAATAATTTTTATCTTGGGCGTATCGAAGCCGCGGGTCTGGTGGTCTCTGCGCGGACTCCTACGGAAGGCCTGTGTGAAATCATGGAGTTACCAAGAACGGGACCTGATGCGCATCCTTGGTATCTTGGCGTACAGTACCACCCGGAATTTAAATCGACTCCACGCGATGGTCATCCTTTATTCATTTCTTACATTAAAGCTGCGCTGGCACAGCATGCTAAAGTGCATGGTACGGAGAGTAAACCATGAAATTATGTGGGTTTGAAGTTGGGTTGGAACATCCTTTTTTCTTGATTGCAGGGACTTGTGTCATCGAGTCAGAACAGATGACGCTAGATACGGCTGGCCAGCTAAAGGAGATGACGGCAGCTTTAGGGGTTCCTTTTATTTACAAATCCTCTTTTGACAAGGCTAATCGCTCATCCGGTACGTCGTTTCGTGGTTTGGGAATGGACAAAGGCCTGGAGATTCTGGCGAAGGTTAGGCAACAGATTGGCGTGCCTGTTTTGACAGATATTCATGATATTGAAGAAATTAAGCCTGTTGCTGCGGTCGTTGATGTATTGCAGACACCGGCTTTTTTGTGTCGGCAGACCGATTTTATTCGTGCCTGTGCGCAGTCTGGTAAGCCTGTTAATATCAAGAAAGGTCAGTTTCTGGCGCCGCATGACATGATCAATGTGATTACCAAAGCTCGAGATGCAGCACGTGAAGTGGGACTGGAAGAAGATAATTTCATGAGTTGCGAGCGTGGTGTATCGTTTGGTTACAACAATCTGGTGTCTGATATGCGCAGTCTGGCTATTATGCGTGAGACCGGGGCACCAGTCGTATTTGATGCCACACACTCAGTGCAGTTGCCAGGCGGGCAAGGAACATCTTCTGGAGGGCAGCGAGAGTTCGTTCCTG
>JAATGO010000427.1 GCA_015654605.1 Betaproteobacteria bacterium | reverse complement strand
CAGTCTCAATCATTGTTTGGTGACAAGAAGCTGATCGAGCTACGCATTCCCACCGGCAAACCAGGTAAAGATGGTGGCCAAGCATTGCAGGAGTACGTCTCCAATCTCAATCCAGATAATCTGACCATTATCAGCCTCCCCAAACTTGACTGGGCAACACAAAAAGCAGCATGGGTCAGCACATTACAAAAAAACAGCGCCTATATTGATATCCCATTAGTCGAACGCGCTCAATTAACTGCCTGGATCGGCACTCGGCTTGCCGCACAACAACAAAATGCGGATCGCCAGTGTCTCGATTTCATCGCCGACCGAGTCGAAGGTAATCTGCTCGCAGCACATCAGGAAATACAAAAATTAGGACTGCTGTATCCCGCAGGCAAACTCTCATTCGAACAAATACATGCTGCGGTGCTGAATGTCGCTCGTTATGATGTCTTTAAATTAAACGAAGCCATGTTGGCTGGCGACATGGCAAGATTGACGCGAATGATCAATGGTTTGCAAGGAGAAGGTGAAGCTCTACCCCTCGTATTGTGGGCCATGTCCGAAGAAGTGCGCACCCTATTGAAATTGAAATCTGGCGTCACCCAAGGCCGTCCCTTGGGTGCCCTGCTGAAGGAATACCGCATATGGGGACCGCGCGAACGGTTAATGGAGCCTGCCCTGCGCCGTATTGGCCTGTCAACATTACAAATTGCACTGCAAGAAGCCGCCCAGATCGATAAAATGATCAAAGGATTACGCGCTAAAGCCTTCACGGGTGATGCCTGGGATGCCCTTTTGCAGCTTGGTCTGAAACTGGCCCGTGGTAATTAAGATACATATGTAAAAATAGGGATTCACCATACGTCAGCAAATAAGTCCGTTGACACGTAAAATGACAGAAAGTCGTCCACAGGAAGTCAGGAAATGCCTGTCCATGGTTAGCCATCTGCACCAAACAGAAAGAAAGCATGTCCGCTGACTTATTACAGGAAACAGCATCATGAAGAACATCGAACATTACATGCATGACATCGGGCAGCGGGCACGAACTGCCTCCCGCGCCATGGCCAAAGCCAGTACCGCAGAAAAAAATCAAGCCCTACTATTGATTGCTGCAGCTATTCGCCGAGATGCAGATGCTTTGCACCAAGCCAATCAAAAAGATCTGGATGCCGCACAGACTGCAGGCCTCAACCCAGCGATGCTCGATCGTTTGACCCTATCAGATAAAGCCATTGCGACGATGGCAGAAGGCTTGGAACAGATTGCTTCCTTGCCAGACCCGATTGGTGAAATTTCCGACATGAAATTCCGCCCTACTGGCATACAAGTAGGACAAATGCGCGTACCACTTGGTGTCATCGGTATTATTTATGAAGCGCGTCCTAATGTCACCGTGGATGCCGCTGGCTTATGTATCAAAAGCGGTAATGCCACGATCTTGCGCGGGGGTTCTGAAGCTATTCATTGCAATCAGGCATTGGCAAAACTGGTACAAGAAGGCTTGCACGGTGCGGGTCTACCGTCAGATGCCGTACAAGTCGTCGACACTACCGACAGAGCAGCAGTCGGTATCCTGATTACCATGCAGGACTATGTTGACGTCATCGTTCCTCGTGGTGGCAAAGGTTTGATAGCGCGCTTGATCAAAGAAGCAAAAGTGCCGATGATCAAGCATCTTGACGGCATCTGCCACGTCTATATTGACGACCAGGCCGATCCCGAAAAAGCATTGAAAATTGCATTCAATGCAAAATGCCATCGTTACGGCACCTGTAATACCATGGAGACATTGCTGGTTGCCCGTAGCGTGGCTTCCACTGTCTTGCCTGAACTCGCTCATCTCTATCAAGTGCAAAATGTCGAGTTACGCGCCGATCCTGAAGCCATGAAAATTCTGAAGAATTATCCACTCCTGACTGCCGCAGTAGAAGAAGACTGGAGTACTGAGTATCTGGCACCCATACTATCGGTAAAAATTGTCAATGGCATCGATGCAGCCATCGATCATATCAATACGTATTCTTCCCAACATACCGACAGTATCGTCACAGAAAATTATACTAATGCCATGCGTTTCTTGCGGGAAGTCGATTCCGCCTCAGTCATGGTCAATGCCTCCACACGCTTTGCTGATGGTTTTGAGTATGGTCTGGGAGCAGAGATTGGCATTTCCAACGACAAACTCCATGCGCGTGGTCCAGTTGGATTGGAAGGACTCACCTCACTCAAATATATTGTATTAGGACAAGGAGAGATCCGGCAATAAGCTAAGCAAAACTGGGGAGTACCTACTCTGCCCTAAAAAACAAGCATAAAAACGGCCTCTATACATGACATGCATACGCAACAGCTCTATAAGCAGTATTAAGCAACAGATAAGTACTATATAAGTAACATACGCAGGCAGTTTTACATTACCTACGCTCTTCAATTTATCACCAAAGGAAGTTACATGCTCTGGATTAAATCGCTGCATATCATTTTTGTGATGTCATGGTTTGCTGGCCTATTTTATTTACCACGCATATTTGTCAATCTAGCTCAGGAAACAGATCAAGTCGCCATCACTCGATTATTGGGAATGGCGCGCCGGTTATTGCGCTTTATGACAATTCTCGCCATCCCTGCATTAATCTTCGGCATATGGCTAGTCATTGAATACGGTTTAGGAAAAAGTATCAATGGCATCAAACTGGCTGGATGGATGCACGCCAAGCTAGGATTGGTTGTACTAGTGCTAGGGTATCACCATGCTTGTGGCCTGCTCCTCAAAAAATTTGAGAAAGGTATCAACCGGCATAGTGAGCGCTGGTATCGCTGGTTCAATGAAGTGCCGGTATTACTTCTATTGGGCATTGTCATCTGCGTTGTCGTCAAACCATTTTAAGTGGAGTCCGGCATGTCCAAAACTTGTGAATACTATTTCGCACCACACTCCCCATTTGCCTATCTTGGGCATGATCGCTTACTCGATATCGCTCAACGTTGTCATGCGCAAATTCAAGTTAGCCATTTGATCTGAGTAAAATTTTTGGTTTATCTGGGGGATTACCACTAGCAAAACGTCCTCCACAAAGGCAGGCTTACCGTCTTAAAGAACTAGCACGCTGGAGTGAATACCTGAATATCCCACTCAATCTGCACCCACTACATTTCCCAGTACAAAGTGATACCGCAGCAAAATTGATCATCGCTACACAACTGGCTCATGGCAGCCATGCCGCAATGATCCTGACAGGAGCCATCATGCGCGCCATCTGGGCAGAAGAGAAAAACATTGCAGATATGGACACATTACATGCGATTGCCGATACGCTAGGACACGACGGGAAAAGTCTGCTGAAATCTTCAGACACTGCCAGCGTCCAAGCAGAATTCGACCGCTTTACCGAAGAGGCTGCTAACAGCAATATATTCGGTGCACCATGGTATGTCGTTGAAGGCGAGCCATACTGGGGACAAGATCGTCTGGATTTTGTCGAGCGTGCTCTACAGGAAACCACCCATGCAGACAAATAATCTGCAACATTAACACTGCTACATCATCGCATTCATGCGATAAAGTTTTACTACGGATAAATGGTACACCATGACATATTCTTATTTTTGTCCATGCCCACGAGGACTGGAAAACGCACTGGCAGATGAGCTCAATGAGATTGCACATCTCAACAACACTCCTGCAACATTAACCGTACACAATAGCGTTCCTGGAGGAGTGCATTGTTCAGGTACGCTGCATGATGCTTATCGTATCAACATGCACTCTCGTATTGCCAGCCGTGTGTTACTGCGCATGGCACACAGTGCCTATAAAAACGAAAATGACATCTATGATCTGGCGCTTGCCCAAGAATGGGAAAACTGGTTTCAGGTTACCCACACTATTCGCGTTGATGTCACTGCTGTTAAATCTCCTTTACGCAGCCTGGAATTCACTACCCTTAAAATTAAAGATGCGATCTGTGATCGCTTCCGCGAGCACGGCAACGAACGCCCCTCGGTCAATACAAAAACACCAGATATGCGTATTGTCGGATTTCTGGACGCACACAATTTCACACTCTATCTGGATACATCAGGCGAAGCACTTTTCAAACGCGGCTGGCGCGATGAAACTGGAGATGCCCCTCTGCGCGAAAATCTAGCCGCGGGATTACTCCGAACTAGTGGCTGGAAACCTGGCATGATCCTATTTGACCCCATGTGTGGCTCCGGTACCATTTTAGCAGAAGCCGCACAGATGGTCGCCGGCATTCCTCCTGGAGCACTGCGTCATTTCGCATTCGAGAAATTCAACAACTTCGATACTTCTGCATGGCAAACGATAAAAACTAGTTTCAAGCCAAACCCATTACCCACAACGCCATCCATTTTTGGCAGTGACATCTCGGGTGACAT
>JAATGO010000193.1 GCA_015654605.1 Betaproteobacteria bacterium | reverse complement strand
TTCAGCATATGTTCTAATTTCTCACATATGATATGCATTAATCTCATTTGTCGTGATGCATGGTGCGGTGTAGCATCTCGTCATGCCACTACTAAAGACCGTTAGTATCGCCGACCGTGATTCACGCCTTGCTGCACTGACATTGGGCCTTGCCCTACCAGCGGATACTGCTCTTTATCTGTTGCTACCGATGTATGCTGAACGGTTTGGAGTATCGCTGGCTGAAGCAGGTTTTCTTTTGGCAGCCAATCGCTTGATACGTGTCGTTGGATATGGTTTTGTCGCACGTTTTTATGCAAAGCACGGTGATCGTCCCACCTGCACACTAGCAATGATAGCGGCGGCTATTTGCGCGTTAGGCTATGGAACACTTTCGGGTTTGTGGATGCTGCTACCGTTACGTTTGCTATGGGGATTGGCGTTTGCCGCGCTCAATCTCTCGACCCAGGTACTAGCAACGACTGATCCAGTGGGTGCCGCGAGGCGTTCAGGACGATCCAGAGCCTTCACTGCTCTGGGACCAGTATTCGCTTTGCCATTTGCCGCGCTTCTTGCTTATCAATTTGGCCCACGCCCAGTGTTCTGGGTACTTTCCCTTGTTGCATTGTTTGGACTGGCAATAACTCGCCGTCTGTCATTACGCCATCATCCAGTGCCAGAAGGAAAGACACGTCGGGGCTGGAAACCACCTAATAGCCTTGATGTGTGGTCATTTTTGGAAGGACTGACTCTGGATGGCTTGTTCATCATTGGTTTGTCCTATCTGGGAAGGGATGTCTTGCCCGGTGGTGCAGTCATGGTTGCCGGGGTATTGATGGCGATGCGTTATCTCGGCGAGATTCTTCTTAGTCCTGTTGGTGGTGGATTGGCCGAGCGGTTTGGTGCTGAGAATTTATTGGTCAGCTTGTCATTGATGACTTGCGTCGCCCTGATCGGGTTTGGTGTAGGTTGGTTATGGAGTTGTGCTGTCATCATTGTGATACTTCGGTCGCTGCAACTGCCTCTATTGGCACCCATTGTCGCAAATCGTACTCCTGGTCCCGAGCGGGTTCAGGCACTGGCTGCTCGCTCCGTATGGCGAGACATCGGTGCTGGAACAGGACCCCTCTTGGCAGGTCTGCTATTGCCAATTCTTTCACCATTTTGGTTATATAGTGTGCCAGCTTTGCTGTTGGCAGGAGCTGCTGTGGCGTGTGTGAGGCATCCATCTGCTGCATGAAAGTATTCTGAATTATGCTGCGAGCAGTATTTGGGTTATCTTTTCCATTATTAGCCTCGGTGAACCTCTTGTTTCAAGTCGGTTCAGACCAAGACTAATGATGGAGGAAAAGCTGGCGCCGTTGCATGCGTTAGGCAGTATTTCTGTAACTATCGTCTTCTATGTACAGCTGTTGGTGCTGGCATATGCTGATTGACCAATTTTTCTGTCTTCCGATACAAAGCACCTTGATAGGGGGATTCTCCTATTTCTTTTAGCTTTGTTAACACCTCTTTTAGCAATTTTATTCTACTTGTCTCGAAAGTTAATGGAGGAGTCTCCAAGTTTTCAGTAGGTGCTGTTCTCGTACTTCTAGTCCTATTTGTATGGTTTGTACTGCTTCTATGCTCGCGATGTTGATGACTATGTCTAGAGCTACTATTTGTCGTTGTGTTAGCGGTATTTCTTTGACTCGATCGTTGTTGTGCATTTTGAGCAGTCTCCAGTTCAGTCAATCTCTCGGTACCTTCTTTGATATATTTTTCCTTGTCATCCTGCGTAATGGCATTGGCATTTTTTCCACCACGTCTGAGTAGTTCATGAGCACTGACAACAGGTGTACCAATGGCTGAAATGAAATTATTGAGTAGTGCATAATCCTCGTTACCTTCTGGATGTTGTTCTCCGTGATCGGTGATGAAATCAGTCAGTTTTTCTCGTAATTCCTCCATCTCGGAAGCTAATTCTTTCTCTCTCCGTAGTAGCTCTGGATCTTGAGCCACAATTTCAAGATGCCCACTTCTATCTAGGTAATCAGTCCAAGGTTCCCATGTGGTCATTTTTTTTAGTACCTGACGAGTGCTCAGACTCAAATTCTTGCTCATTATTTTTAATTCTGATGCACGAACATTCAATGCGTCTGAGTATAAGTTGTCATGATGCATAGCGGTATAGAGACCAGCCTGTACATCGCTTAAGAGACCCTTTGCCTGCATTGTATTCTGACAGAGGCTGAGAACTTCAATATCGTCGATTTTCTTCTTTGATTGAAGAGAAATATATTTTTTTCGTTCTTCTTTTGTATAGTTTAGTTTTTCATCTGGATCTGGGAATGATACTTTAATTTCCCCATTTTTTTTGACGAAGTGCTTTTCTCCTATGATTTCAGAGAGAAGCTTGCCTGGTCTTGGTAAAAATTGTATGAACGCATGATGATTTTTTTCAATCACTTCTTTTAACTCATGGCCATATTCTTTCTTCATACGCTTGGTAATTTCTCCGACTTGAGTACGTACCTTGTCTCGTTTTATCTGTTGCTCCATTTTGCGGAAAAAAATTTCTGGTGTCCAGTTTTCATGGAGGGATCGAGCTGTAGTACACATCGCCTCCACCATGTCTAGACCTTCTGTGGCAAGTGCATCTGGACAAGTCGTAGCGGCTTCTTTCATTGCGGCGAGGCAGGTAGCACATAAGGTTTTGTCGGTGACCATTAAACGCAACAGATCTGCAACCTTCTGACGTTGTTTCGCCTGTGTCTCCCATGTGCCAGCGCTGAAAGAGGCGGTATCTTTAATGCGATCAAGAGTCAAAGCAAACTCGTCGAGTCGCTGACGTAGTTCATTCGTGTCTACGGGTTGGGCAGGTTGTTCGGATAGATGTTCGGTCTCAAGCGCATATAAAAAATTTGCACATTGTTGAGCGATTCTGGTGGGTTCATTAAATTGAGTTGCCTCTTCTCCGAGCCAGAATGCCATTTTTTGCCCCAGATGATCGACGCATGCAATCATTGGATCATGTGCTACTCCATCTAGGGTATTGACGTCACTTTGTATCGCATCAAATTGATCTCCATAAATATTGAGGAGATTCAAATCTGCTATCGTTTGTTCATGTAGTGTTCTTTCATCATTGTCGCTGTCATTACTATCAAATAGGTAATCATCATAGTCAATGGCGCTTTCTTCCATTTCTCTGGAAAAGGATGCCTCTGCATTCGATGGCAAAGCCGTAGCATGATATCCACTTGATCCACTTCTGTTCATATTGCCTATTTCTTGATCGGCTTCATTTTCTTGAGGGAAATCTGAATAACTTTCTAAACCATCCAACTCCTCTAGGGGAGAGTGCCTGGCTATGGCTCTATTGTTAGCATACTGAATCCCATAGCGATCTCGATCATAATTCTCTTGTATATAGGCAGGGGGTTGATAATCATCTGTGCCGACTTGCTGTTCTCGAGAATTGTTATATTCCCAGTTAGCTCTATCGCGCACATTTCTATCACGAGAGTTGTCAGGTACTGTTTCTGCAAGTATAGGCTGATTATTATCCAAGAAAGAGACGCCGGAATTCGGATGCTGCAATTGCCAGGCATGGATGACATCATGCGATAATCCACTCCTTGTTATATCGACGGATAGACCGTCAGGTAAGCTAGCGGGAAGTGTTTTTAGATTAACATTATTGATTAATGATAAAGATTGCAAGTGATTGGAAAAGTCGTTTGGCAAAGTGGTCAAGTCAGAATTGTTATCCAAATTCACTTGCTTGATCCATGAGGGAATCAGCTCAAGAGATGAGAGGATTTTTTCAAATCCTTTGTCCTGTAAATTCATATATGGAAAATATGGGCTCAATTCCAAGGCATGACGTACCCGAGCTAGCTCCGACTGTAGTGCTTGAAGTTGATATCCATGTTCATCTGTTTTCAGTTGAACATCTTTAAAAGGGATAAGAGGGTAATCCTCTTCATGATGAGAGGAAAGAGGATTAGTCGTATAAGAATGTGTGTTGCGTATTGGTATCATTTTGGAGTCCGGTCATATTCAACCTGTTTGGCGTGCTTATAGCATTAGTCATAAAGGTGGTGATAGTAAGTTCAGAGACGATCATTTATTTGTGCGTATTGCGTGTATTGAGAGGATTGCTCATCAATTAAAGCAAAGCTCTATTTTTGATAGATGAGTATCCATTTTCCTATCAATGGTTCCCGCGAGTCTTTCGGGGGGAGGGGGCAATGGGTCAGTTTTGCGCTTACTTTATTCATCGTGAAGTATCAGAACACTGCCATTAATTACTATGAGCACATAAGGGCACTCGGAATCTGCTGATAATGACCACGATTTATGGGCATCTGATTCATGGAACTTGATAGCTTGCTGCCATCACTCATTGACTTGAGCATGTGTGGTTGTGCGTGGAGGGGGGTGATGTCAGTTAACCTGGGGAGCAATAGCTATTTTTCTGAGGCAAGGTACGATGTTGATTATGGAACACCATCTTTCCATTTGAAAGTTCAGATGGATAAAGTCGAGCTAGATCGATATGCTATCGGTGATGAAGGCAGTGCACGCAACTGGGATAGCCCGAGTGGCGCGGATGAAAAAGGCGAAGGTAACGACAACAATCAGGACATCAATGATTTGATGGCTTTGATGGAATACATTGCAATGATGGTTGCGATTTTTTCGCAGCTGTTTCAGCGAGCACCAAATCAACCGGGCGAAGATGCTCCTCCAAGTAACCCGCCCCATTTTTCTTCAAAATCGAATTGGCCGACTCCAGTCGTATTGAGTAGCGGCAGTAACAACGCTTATCAGTCACCGCCATCGCGCAAGCAGGAATCCGCTGACATCCGAGATCAGGTGGATGATAGTCAGACTGATCCGTCCAAGAAGCAAGAATGGGCGAATGACAAACCAGTCGAAATACCGAAGGTAAATGCAGTAAAAGATGGTGTTTCGCCGGATAGTACGCAACTGGTATCGACTGGCACTGGCAGTGGACACTTCTTTAACGTCGTCAATAATACAGATCGACCACAGACTTTTGCATTTTCTTCCAACAGCAGCAATACTTCTGGTTATTCAAACAATATCAATGCCGTGATGACGTTGCAACCGGGAGAAACAGGTACCTTCGAGTCCGGCTCAGATGTACCGGGAATCCGCATCAATACCAGTGGCCCCAAAGGTGAAACGCATGGTAATGAAGCCTTGTATGAAGACACCGTCCAACAAAATCCCATGGGTTCGGGAGTCGTCCACAATCCTGAT
>JAATGO010000039.1 GCA_015654605.1 Betaproteobacteria bacterium | reverse complement strand
TTGTACTAATACTGTCCATTTATTTTGTTTGAGCGGAGGAAGTTTTGACAACGGCCCGTGTGTTATTTGCCAGGTATTTTTTGCATGTGTAATCAAGCGCGACTCAATATCGTCACACTCGGCCATGTCAAACAGTTCTTTTCGGGTTAGGAAGGGTATCCCCTCGGGGATGGCTTGGCGAATTAGTAACGGTTTTTTATGCCAGTAGTGTCGCAAAAAGGTAGTTGGGCTGATGCCGCCGAGCAGGGTGAGTTTTTTCATGGCATTATTATACGCATGAGCATAGGGAAGGGATGATTCTATTCGTGGCGCGTAAGGATGGGAAGCAGGTATATCAATGGAAAGGCCTGTCCATTAAGAGAGGAACTTCTCATTCATGATGATACCAGCATTGTTCTCTCAATAATCTTGTCAAAATGATGAGACTCTATTCCGCATTTTCCTTAAGCCGGTCTGTAAAAATGCGTATTTGGTAATGAGATTGAAAGAATGATTACTGGAATGCAAGTTTACTTTTCGATCTGGACGAGTCAAACAGGTATAATTCTACCTGTATTTTGGAGCGCATTTGATGATGGATTGCTGGCGTTTATTGGCCGGCACAATACTGTTAAGATCGCGTTACGACAGCGTCGCAATGCATTGCGGCTATTCACAGATCAGACTTAGAAAAAGGGGCATATATGAAAATTGCCAAAAACACCGTGGTTTCCGTTAACTACATACTATCAAACGCACAAGGCGAATTGATTGAAGAAAGTCATGAGCCAATGGTTTACCTGCATGGTAATTATGGGAATACATTGCCAAAAATCGATGAAGCACTTGCCGATAAAGAGGTTGGCTTTAAAACGAAAATTCAGATTGAGCCGCAAGATGCATTTGGTGAGTATGATGCCGAACTGGTTAAAATTGAGCCAAAAAATCGCCTGCCTTCTCCGCTGGAAATTGGTATGCAGTTTGAGGGAACCCCAGATAATAAAGATCTGGATCCAGTGATTTTTACCGTAACAGAGATTGCAGAAGACAAGGTTGTGCTCGACGGGAATCATCCATTGGCTGGCATTGCCTTGCGTTTTGAATTGGACGTAGTTGGCGTACGTGCAGCAACAGAAGATGAGATTGAGCACCAGCATGTACACGGTGATCACGGTCATCATCATGGACATGCGCATGATGATGAGGAAGAAGCTGGTGATCACTTCCGCAGTCACCCTCTCCATTAAACAGTGATGCCGAGGAGGAGTTTTCCTCCTTGTTTCCCTATTTCCTCAATCCGAGGTAACGATACCTTTGGGGTATGGCATGCTTCCTGTCTGTTATCAAGCAATGGGAGTAGAGTGTGTCCTTTAATTGGGATGAGGGGCAGGACCAATCAATGAGAAAAGCTGTGGAGAGGTGTCATTAATAAATAGCTTTTTCCAGCCAGGAGCAATACCAATACTACCCAGATTATGTTGCCAGACGATACTGTTTTGGTCGTCTGTGGTGACAGTTTGGCTCCTTTTTTCTTCTGTAGTATTAAGATTTTCTGAGTGTACCAGCAGTATTTTTCCTGGAAATGTTGCTGTCAGAGTCATGAGGTAATGTCGAATTTCTGCAAAGCCATCGCGTTGTCCATGTAATAAAAATGGGCGCTGATGCGGTGGCGTCAATGGATTGCCATCGCAAAACAATACGATACCACGCATGTTATTGAGATTAGCATATCCAAATAATATCTCCAACCATTCCTTGTTGGCGATGAGACGATCTGCACATTCGCTGTTGCGACCACCATCAAGCAAGAAGTGGTTATTGCCAGCGGGAAGATTGATCGTCGCAAATAGAATGCTGCTAAATTCCCAGCGCGCATTTTCACTATAACTGCGAAACATGGGAGTAATGGACTGCCGCAGTAAGGGTATCTTACTCATGCCAAATGAAAATTCCGATGGGAAAAGCAGCTCGCGTAGTTGCCCAAGACGTTCTATTGCCGTCGATGTCTGATTTTTGTCTTTGCATTGTATCCAGTCACTGGCGGCCAGTGATACCACAATTCCATTTTCAGCCGATTGCAGCAAGTCACGTCTTGCTGTGTATAACTCATCGGTGCACGGTTCTTTTTCGGATTTAATACCATTGACGACGACAAATGCCAGATTATCCGCATCACTGGCCGCGATGGCCTGACTTAGCGCAGCCTGTCCAGACTGACTAGTGGTGGCATGAGCAATAACACCAAATGCAAAATGGTGGGTATCGCTTTTTGTTTGGGCATAGGTAGACTGTACCAATATCGACCCAAGTATCGCACTGATTATCAACAAAAATAAACACAAAGCATGAGAAGAAAAATGTGTCGTTTTCATGAGAGTTGTTTGAGGCGATACAAAGCATCTAATGCTTGCCGAGGCGTCAATGTATCAGGGTCGATATCGGTCAGTGCCTGTATCAGCTCTTGTGCAAGGGGATCGTTTTGCCAGTCGGGAACCTGGTGTTCAGTGTCAAGAGTGTTAATAGAGGAATGCTGACTGAGTTCTTCCTGGGGTGGCGAGGGCGCACTGAATAAATCAAACTGTGAAGTCGTTTGCAGGGAGTGCGCTTCCAGGCTGGACAAATGTTTACGCGCTGCTTTGATCACTTGAGGAGGAATGCCAGCTAGCTGTGCTACTTGCAAGCCATAACTTTGTGATGCAGGACCTGCTTGTACTGCATGTAAAAATACAATGCTATCTTTATGTTCTACAGCAGACAAATGGACATTCGCCGCTGTCGGGTGTAGTACCGGTAATTGCGTTAATTCAAAATAATGGGTGGCAAATAGAGTAAAGCTGCGAGTGACATCGATTAAATGACGTGCAATTGCCCAAGCCAATGCCAGTCCATCAAAAGTGGAAGTGCCGCGGCCAACTTCATCCATCAAGACAAGAGATTTCTCAGTAGCATTGTTCAGAATGGCAGCTGACTCCGTCATTTCGACCATGAAAGTGGAGCGGCCCCCTGCTAGATCATCTGCTGCTCCAATGCGGGTAAAAATACGATCAATCGGGCCAATCACGGCACTGGCAGCAGGCACAAAGCTACCTACATATGCCAACAAGGAAATAAGTGCTACCTGGCGCATGAATGTGGATTTCCCTCCCATGTTAGGGCCAGTGATCAGCAATAGCTTACGTTCGGTATTGAGGACACAATCATTGGCAATAAAACGTTCAATCTGGTTTTCTACAACGGGGTGGCGACCCTGTTCAATCTGAATGCTGGGTTCATCAACCAGTTGTGGCGCACACCAGTTATTGCGTGCGGCATGGTCAGCGAGGGCGACCAGTGTGTCTAGCTGTGCCAATGCATGTGCAATGCTTTGCAGTAGCGGGATATAAGTAGCCAGATCCTGTAGTAGGCGATCATATAGAAATTTTTCTCTGCTCAGTGCACGTTCCTGTGCCGATAGTGCTTTATCTTCAAAGGCTTTCAATTCTGGAGTGATGTAACGTTCAGCATTTTTCAATGTCTGACGACGGCGATAGTCGTCAGGGACTTTATCAGTCTGGCCATGAGTGACTTCAATATAAAAACCATGTACTTTATTGTATTCAACACGCAGATTGGCAATGCCTGTACGTGTGCGCTCACGCGCTTCCAGATCCAGCAAAAATTGCCCTGCATTTTCTGACAATCCACGCAATTCATCTAACTCTGCGTCGAATCCACGCGCGATAACACCGCCATCACGTACCATTGCAGCCGGTTCAAGCGTGATGGCACGTTCCAGCAGATCCAGGCATTCAACAGGAGTCGCTAATGCCTTTTGCAGATCTAATAGCAATGGCGCATCAGCGTCACGGCAACACATCGCGACATAAGAGCGTAATGAGTCTAGTTGGTGTAAGCCAGCACGTAAACCGGCCAGATCACGTGGCCGCGCTGACAGTAGGGCGATACGGGTAGTGATTCGTTCAATATCAGGTACTGCAGCTAATGTCGTGGAAAGACCTGAACAAGCATCTGTGCGCATTAATGCACTGACTGCCGCATGACGTGCACGTGCGATATTTTGATCACGTCGTGCATGGTGTAGCCAGTAACGCAGCAGACGCGAACCCATGGCAGTGCGACAGTGATCCAGTAGCGAGAAGAGAGTGGGAGAGAACGATGATGGGTCTTGTGCACGAATGGTTTCTGTCAGTTCCAGGTTGCGCCGGGTCGCACTATCGAGACCGATAAATTCATTTTCTGATTCAACAGTGAGTGCACGTACATGTTGTAAGCCTTTGCCTTGTGTTGACTGTGCATAGCGTAATAGCGCACCAGCCGCACAGACTGCTGTATTCAGATGATCAGCTCCAAATCCTGCCAGCGTGGATACAGATAATTGCTCCATCAGTGATTTTTTTCCACTGGGAAAGTCAAAATGCCAGTCTGCAACAGTAGTCGGCTTACCAGAAAAAACGTGTGAGACTACACTGTGATCCGTTTCCGATGTCAGTATTTCTGCTGGAGAAATGCGTTCGAGTTCCTGTTTCAGCTGACTATCCAGTAGATTGTTATCAATGGTAAATTCCATGAGTTTGAGTGCACCACTCGCCATGGAAAGCCAAGCTAGACCAACTGTTACTTTGCGTTGTTTGCTTGCACTAATATGGATTGCCAACAGTGGGCGTTCTGATTTTTCTGGTAGTAGATCTGGGTCAGTTAACGTGCCGGGAGTGATGATACGTACAACTTTGCGTTCAACAGGTCCTTTACTTGTGTCGGGATTGCGAATTTGTTGGCAAATAGCG
>JAATGO010000149.1 GCA_015654605.1 Betaproteobacteria bacterium | reverse complement strand
TCACGCTTGCGGGATTTCGTCCCGGTAGCTTGAGAATTTCTGTGAGCTTCTTGGAACGAATGTCGAGATGATAAATAGTCCCCCCGAATACATCCACGAAATATAAATTACCGCCTCGGTCAAAACAGAGCCCCTCCAACTGAAGAGTATCATCCGATACCTTGAACCACGGCTTGGCATTGCGTGTTTCCAGCTCCTGCTCAGCAGGAGGAATAGTCCCATAGCAACTTACATTAGCATGTGTCATGTCTCATCTCCATCTATTCAGTACAAATTTGTCTTTGAAGTTTCTTCAAGGATATCTGGAAAATTCTCCCTCATACTGGTACAGTTGATATAATTTTTACAACACAAAATCAGTTACACAGCTGGTACAGTTGATGAGCAGCCACTCGAAAATCGAATTAATCATGGAAGATGTGCTAGCTCGAATCCGTAGCGGCCAGCTTAGGGCTGGCGACCGTCTCAGATCGATTCGAAAAGAGGCAGTTGTCCAGGGTGTCGCGAAAAACACGGTAGTTGAAGCGTACTTACGACTGGTTGCACAAAGTGTTATCGCAACAAAGCCAGGAGCAGGATATTTTATCTCCAGGACGCCGGTTAAAAGGAAAGGGCATATTGCGCCGCAAAGTCCTGGTGCAGTGGAGCGAGCGGCTCTTCTGACTGAGCAATTGGAACGTCGGCTTCCCATTCGTCCTGGAGATGGACGCTTACCTCCTGGCTGGCTCGACTCTGCCGAACTGATGAAACCTATCGCTTTATCTCGAATGGCGACAAGCGAGTCTTACAATAGTTCATGGGGTTTCCTTCCCCTTCGTGAGCGCCTCAGTATGGCGCTTGCTGAACGTAGCATCCAATGTCAAGCAGAGCAAATCCTCATGACATATGGAGGAAACCATGGCCTTGACCTAGTCATCCGTTGCTACGTCCACGCAGGCGATCCAGTCTTAGTAGAAGAACCAGGTTATTATCCTTTATTTTGGAAACTGACCGTTGCTGGGGCAAAGATCATTGGTGTTCGACGCAATCACGATGGCCCCGACTTGGAAGACCTAGAGGCAAAGACAAAATCCACTGGTGCACGTATATTCTTTACACAGTCGCTTGCGCAGAACCCGACGGGAGGTTCTATTACGATTGGAAATGCCTACGGAGTTCTCAAGATCGCAGAAGCGGCGAACTTACTATTAGTAGAAAGCGATCCCTTTGCTGATATTCTTCCCTTCACAGCGCCTAGGCTCGCATCGTTGGATCAACTGCAACGCGTCATCTACATTGGTTCTTTCTCCAAGACCCTGCCAGGAAGTTTCCGCGTGGGATACGTCGCTGCATCACCCACTATCGCAGTTGAATTGAACGAGATGAAACTCATCACCATCATCTCGACATCCGCGCAAAACGAGCGGCTAATTTACTCGCTCATTGAAGATGCCCGATATCTTAAATATTTGCGCAGATTGCGCGAGCGCATTTCCCGAGCTACCACTGAAACAGTAAACCAGCTTGAGAAAATTGGCTTTGATATCGCTAGACCACTTGGAGGTGGTTTCTATTTATGGATTGATTTGCCAGATTGGACCAAAAACATTGATATTGTGAAGAATGCAGCTCAGAAAGGGATTTTTATTGCTTCAGCGGACGCTTTTATGGTCTCAAATGACAGCTCTCCTGGCATGAGAGTGAATATTGCACATGGAGCGCATCCCGAATTTCTAACATGGTTGGAAAGAATAAAGAGGCGTATTGAATGATGAAATCCATCAATTTTTTGGGAAGAGCGATTCCCGGTAATAAACGACTGAGTTAAACACCGTATAACCGACCAGGCTCTCAAAATACCCTCCACCAACAACCAGATTACTCTTCCCCATCATTGCCTGCCACTCTTACTAACCTCACACACCGGAACACCATTTTCCACAAACCGGACAGTGCCGGCGGTATAGCTTTGTTGCGGAATCACTATCAACAAATATTCCTTGATGAAAAAACTGGCTGCAGACTTAGGTTGTTGAAATTGATACTCCAGCGTTAATACACCATCCTTTCGCACAATCTGCGTAGCTTTAAACAATTCGGTATTAGTATCTCCATCGGGTGCTTGTATGACACGCGCTACCATGAGTATTTGTTGTGTTTCAAAGAAATCCTCTGGGAACAGGCGGCTTGCATGAAAACCAGACATCGGTGGCAACCTCTGAAACAGATCACCCCATTCTTCCGTGGAATGAATGCGCGCGCATAATACTGGCTTCTTTTTGTTATTCCAGTTTTTGAGAAAGCCAATATAAGGTTCGTTTGACATAGTGGTAAACGGTATAACGTCTCCAGCTTCTGATGACAACGAAGCCTCCTTTTTTTCTGATAAATCAGCTGCTACACTCGTTAAGCTTGTGAATACAGCGCATGCCAGAGTACTCATTAAAGCCGTGCGCATTAATTTTTTCATCATAGTTATTTTCCATAAAATAGATCCGTTTTTACAAACGATGCATTACCGATACACACATCAACAAGTCATACGAGATACT
>JAATGO010000209.1 GCA_015654605.1 Betaproteobacteria bacterium | reverse complement strand
GCCATCATCCACCGGATAATCTGGGTTATGTGCGTGCATTGGCAACGCACGTACGTCATAATGCAATGCCAGTTGCTCAAAGAACATACCGTACGTCCCCGCAGGATAGCTATTGGCATGCGCAAAATGGAGTATGGGTTTATTTCTTGTTGGATTCATCATTACCTCTGTTTTCCTCTATCCTACCCTATGTACCCTATTGCCCTCTGCCGGATCACGCCATGCCATTTTATGGCATCCACATTTTTTCCTTTATCTTCCTAACGTCCATACCAGTAACGCTGATGCGCCGTTCGATAGGGTTCATAGAAAAGCTTGTCATGATCCAGTACTAACATCACCGCGCCCGATTCATCACTACGCAAACGATCAATCCCCAAACGCTGGTAGCGCTCATACACTTCTTTCTTGGGATGCCTGAAACGGTTCCGATATCCCATTTGAAAAAGTGCTACCTGAGGTGCCACTGCCTGCAAAAATGCTTCTGTTGAAGATGTGCCACTACCATGATGAGGTGCCAACAGTACGCTCGCCTGCAAATTGACAGGGGGTAGCAAGGTATCGTCCTGACTGGCATACACCAGCTCTCTTTCTTGTGCGGCCAAAATATCACCTGCCAGCAGGATTGCCTGTTGACCAAGACTGACTCTGAGCACACAACTGCGCTCATTGGGATGCCATTTGGCGTTGGCATAACTGTGTGCAGTCGGATGCAGCATTTCAAACGTAACACCATCCCATACCCAGCGTTGTCCAGCTTCACAACGTTGGTGATCAACTGCTGCCTGCACCACAGCATGTGACGTTGGTAGTGATGAATATGTGCGCGTCACATCAACTCCCTCCAGCACGGACAATGCGCCGCCAGAGTGATCATTATCGCTGTGCGACACTACCATGGTGTCCAGATGATGGATACCTCGAGCGCGTAAGTAAGGCAAAATGACACGGCTTCCCCCATCAGACTGTGGAGATAAATAAGGTCCTGTGTCATACAATAATCGATGGCGCTCTGTTTCCAGTAACAGCGCCATGCCCTGTCCCACATCGAACGCCGTCACATGCAATTGACCTGCTGTGGGAGATGTTGGCGCATTCAATAGCAACGGCACCCAGGCAAATAGCCCTAACCAGCGTGCTGGCCAACCGCGTGGTGCCAGCAATAATATCGTACCTATCAATGCTAGAAAAAACATCCAAAATGCAGGTCTTGGCGCCATCCATACGGCAAACGGCAAACTACTCAACCAATGCAACCACTCTGCCAACCAGGCAATCAACCCGTGTGCTGCTGACAGCAGCCAACCTGATAACGGTGCTGGGGAAATACTGCCCAATAAAGAAAACGGCAATACCAATAAAGTCACCAGGGGAATGGCCATCGCATTGGCAAGGGGGCTCACCACAGAGAACTGACCAAACAATAGCAAGGTTAACGGAATCAGTCCTAATGTCACGATATATTGGCTTTTGGCGCCAGACTTGCACGATTGCCAAAGTACCCCTAGTCCCGACTTAACACCTCTTGCCACCTTATTTCTGCTCTCTGCCACCCTTACTGCATCAGACATGCCAGATGTATTAGGTGTACGTATAGACAAGCGCCCAACAGATGCATACAAAATAATTGCCACAGCACCAAATGACAACCAGAATCCTGGCCATAATACCGCCCAGGGATCCAACAACAAGACCAACCCCAATGCCGTACATAGTACGTGAGATGCACTGGTAATACGGCCACACCACAACGCGATGCCTACGACCATCAACATATACATCGCACGCTGTGCGGGAATACCAAAGCCAGCTAACGCGACATACAACAAAGCGACACCGATACCTGTTACGACACCTGCTTTTTGCGCAGGTAAGCGCAATGGTAATTGTGCATTAGTAAAAAAAGAGCGGCGCCATAAGGCGCACATCAACATCGCACACATACCTGCCACCATGGCAATATGCATGCCGGAAATCGCCAATAAATGGCCAATTCCGGTACGGTTAAATATTTGCCAATCTTCCTGCCCGATTGCCCGCTGATCACCAATAACTAGCGCTGCAATCACTCCTGCGTACTGTTCATTAGGCAAAGCCGATAATATGCGTGACCGAATCCATTGCCTGCCACGTGCAATCACATTAGGCACACTCCAGACAAATTCCTGCAACTGGCGATTTTGCAGCGCCACTGGTGTATTGGCATGATCTGCACGCACATACCCTGTTGCACGCAGCTGTCGCTCCAGCAACCAGACTTCGTAATCAAAACCAAATGGATTGGCATAACCATGTGGGCGTTTCAATCGTACAGTCAATTGCCATCTGGCACCGGCAGACAGGTGATGATCAATGGTGCCGGTACTCTGGTGAGGTGCGGCACGAGACCAGCTCTGACGTGGGGCATACCATGCCAATGATAAACGCGGCGGTACGATCGGTACTTGCCCCCTCCTCTGCCCTGGCTCACCAGACCCATCTACCGCTTTTGATCCATCTATCACTCCTGATTCGCCTGGCACAATCTCCATTGGCGCAATCACACGCTCAACCTTGAAATTGAACTGCACTCCTGTTGCTGAGGGATTCGGCAAACCATCAATGGTGCCAATCAAGGTAATGTCGCGCCCCTCCCACTCTATTGGCAATGCATGTGACAGATAATAATGCGCCAATAAGGCCGCCCAAAGAAACCCCGTCAATACACCTGCTCCGCAGAGGAAAATCAAGCGCATCCCTGTTTCGGTTACCCAAACAGGTAACCTGATATGTTCCGAGCAACATATCCAGGCACCAGCCATACATAATACGGCCAATATGAATAAGCCAAGGCTGACGGTAAATGATGGCAAAATTGCTTGTGCCTGTAACCAGGTAATACCAGCAACAAATCCTAGAATGGCACTACGCATGCACTGTCGGTTGCAGGCGTGGTAGCACTGAACGTGCATTGACTGAGGTGTCATATGCCAATTGCTCTGCCGTTATTCCACGTAAGTCGGCAAGAACCTGAGCAATATGCGGAATTTGTAGAGGAGTATTACGTTGCGGATGCAACCATGCTGGAGAAATATCTGGTGCATCCGTCTCTAAAACGAGCGCAGATAGTGGTAATTCAGTCGCCAGACGACGAATCTGCAAGGCACGAGGAAACGTCATCGCACCACCAAAACCAAGCCGAAAACCTAATTCAATCAACATTTGTGCCTGCTGAAAACTGCCGTTAAATGCATGTGCAATTCCCCCTGGCACGACAATACGACGCAAATATTTCAAGATGATGTCTTGCGAACGACGTACATGAAGCAATACTGGCAATGCAAATTCACGTGCCAGTTTTAATTGTTCCGCATAGAAATATTCTTGCTTGTCGCGCAAATGTCCTTGCTTGAGTTCTGGTACAAAAAAATCCAGGCCAATTTCTCCGATGGCGACAAAGCGAGGATCGTCATGTGCTGCAATCACCGCATCACGTAAATCGTACAAATCGCTCTCGGTAGACTGCGCCACATACAAGGGATGAATACCTAATGCATATACCGTGTTGGAACATTGTGCTGCCAATGCTGCTACAGTAGAGAAATTACACTTTCCTACCGCAGGGATCACAATCTGTTCCACTCCCTGTACAGCAGCCTGCTCGGCGATTACATGCTCCTCGCCTAAAAATTCATGTGCGTCCAGATGGCAGTGAGTGTCAATCCACACGCGTGACTCCAGAAATAAAACAGCCGTAAAATATAAAATGACTCAATAGTAGAATAACTACCATGCGGCTAGCACGTAACTACGCCACTATAGGCGTGACTAAGAACGCAATGACAGCACAGCTAAAACAGCAATAAAATGCTTATAATGACTGTCCTAGCTTACGCAAAAATCGCTCACATTGCTCCAATTGCTCAATACTGACAAATTCATTCGGCTTATGCGCCTGCATAATGTCACCTGGTCCGCACACGATCGTAGGAATACCAATACGTTGGAATAAGCCTGCCTCGGTAGCGTACGCCACTTTACGCTGTTCTTGATCACCGGTAAGCGCACGCACCAATGCCGTAATCGCTTCCTGCTCCGCAGTTTCCAGACCCGGGCTCACCCCTATCGCATCAATATCGATTCGCGCCTCTGGATATTCTGCCATCATCCTGGGTAATAAATGGTCGTGCACATACTGTTCGACTTGTGCTTGCATACGCTCTGGCGACATGCCAGGTAAATTGCGAAACTCATAGGTGAATTCACACAGGTCTGGAATGGTGTTGACGGCAATACCGCCACGAATCTGATTAGTCGTCATGGTCGAGTAAGGAACATCATATAGCGTGTCATACGGACCATTGGCCTTATACGCATCCGCCATGTCACGAATAGCGCAAATCAGGCGCGCAGCATACTCCACGGCATTACACCCCTGCGCTGTCAGCGATGAGTGCGCCGAGCGACCATGCACGCGACATTGATAAACGTTAATTCCCTTATGCGCCACAACCGCACGCATACTGGTCGGTTCGCCCACGACACAACCATCGGGACGAATACCCCGCTTTACTATTTCTTCCAACATGGAGGTAGCACCAACGCAGCCGACTTCTTCATCGTAAGACAAGGCAAGATGCAATGGCCTCGACCGAGGCATCTCCAAAAACTCGGGAACCAGCGCAAGCGTTGTCGCGATATAGCCTTTCATGTCGCAGCTACCACGGCCGAATAAAGTCCCTTTTTTTTCTGTCAATGAAAATGGATCGGTATCCCATGACTGACCATCGACAGGAACAACATCGGTATGCCCAGACAAGACAATACCCCCCTGCTCTATACCGGCATCCTCTCCATGCGTTGCTGGTAAGGTAACGAACAAATTCGCTTTACTGCGTTCAGGATTATGCACAAACCAGGGTTTTAGCCCTTGCTGCTGCAAAGTATCCCGCACTGAAGTAATCAGCTCCAAATTAGAGTTACGGCTAGTCGTATCAAAAGCAACCAGCGTTTCCAGCCATTGACGGGTATTCATCATATTTTCACAAGTAATTGGATTATCTGACAGCGATATCATGCCATATAACAAACATATTCTGCTAAGGCCAAAGCAAAGTGTACAGATCGGCCTGTATCACTTTTTTACTTTCCATGCTCTAACATTACTACAAAATACAGCCATAAAATCGCCATACCGGATTTATCGTATCGCATACGTCATATATAGAGTACACCTGTCACAGGATACATTACAGAATGAAAATATAAATACTGCATTCCATGTAGGAACAATATAAAAACACCAAATGGACGAAAAATATCAACGAAGGTGATTTTACGATGACGGTCTCAGTGTTACTATCGAAAAAATTGTTCTTTGGACACAAATCGAAGAAAAACAGGGTCATTTGATGCTGAATTCTGCTACAGACGTCATTATTGTTGGGGCTGGCGCCGCCGGTATCGGTGCAGCTCTGCGCCTATGTATCCATGGCCGCTCGGTCATCCTACTGGAAGCTGGATCTCGCATTGGTGGCCGCGCTTTTACTGATACCACCACATTTAGCGTCCCGATTGACCGTGGCTGTGCCTGGCTGCACCATGCCGATGTCAATCCCTGGACTGTATTAGCACGGGAACAGTCGTATCATTTATTACCACACGATGACATTCCTTCTCGTCTTTACATGGATGGACAGTACCTTCCCGAGGAAGCAAACCAGCACCTGCAAATGGCAACTACTGCACTCGATGCTCGCATTCATTCCTATACAGGCCAGGATATGGCATTAGCCGCATTTGATACTGGCAACAGCTGGCCTGAAAAATATGCACGTGAATTACTTGGCCCACAAGACTCGGGGACTGATGCCAGTACCTTGTCCCTCCACGATCTGCAGCATATCCATGGCACGACACCTAATTTTTTGATCCGCGAGGGCTTCGGTAGCCTGGTGGCACATTACGGCGCAAACCTACCCATACACTGCCAACAGCGCGTCACCAGCATTGATACTACCGGCCCACGCGTACGTGTCACGAGCTCTCATGCCACAGTAGAGGCTGCCGCCTGCATCATCACGGTCTCTACCGGTATTTTGCAAGCCGATACAATTCGCTTTTCTCCTCCACTACCGGAGTGGAAGCGTGATGCCATCGCCAACCTGCCAATGGGGACATATGCAAAATTGATTTTTGAATTGGATACACGCCTTGCTGGCGTCGCAGATGATACCTGGGTCAGTGATGTTTCCCGCGCAAATGGCAGCATGCCCTTGCTCTGCCATCCAATGGGGACGCCATTAGTCATTGGTTTTGTCGGCGGCAGTTACGGACGGGAACTAGAACGCCTTGGTGAAGCCGCAG
>JAATGO010000062.1 GCA_015654605.1 Betaproteobacteria bacterium | reverse complement strand
TGAATCGTTTCAGGAGTTATCCCGCATTAATGACATTGCAGGGGAAGTTGGCAAGCGGGCTCCCATCTCGCTGCGAGTCAACCCCAATGTAGACGCAATGACGCATCCCTATATTTCAACCGGGCTTAAGGAAAACAAGTTCGGAGTAGCGTATGAAGATGCGCTGGCGTTTTACCGTACGGCGGCAACACTACCCCATATTCAGATTGTGGGAATGGATTGCCATATTGGTTCCCAATTGTTAGATGATGCTCCATTGCTGGAAGCATTGGAAAAAGTGATCGAGTTGGCGGACCAACTGGCTGCTGAAAATATACCATTACATCATCTTGATCTTGGTGGCGGTATTGGCATTACCTATGACAATGAGGTAACGGTGCCGGTAGGAGATTATCTGGGACGCGTGTTTTCCCGCGTAGATGCCTGGCGCCAGGAGAAATATGCAGGAGTGCCGATACAGGTGATGTTTGAGCCTGGGCGCTCCATTGTCGGCAATGCTGGCGTGTTGCTGACGGAAATTCAGTACATCAAGCATAGCGATATCAAGAATTTTGCTATTGTGGATGCTGCCATGAACGATTTGATGCGTCCGGCAATGTATGAGGCATGGCATGGTGTGCAACCGTTGCGGCAACGTGCAGAAAAAATACAGACTTATGATGTGGTGGGGCCGGTGTGTGAGTCTGGTGACTGGCTGGCACGAGGGCGTCAGTTATCAATTGCGCCTGGGGATTTTCTGGCATTGATGTCTACGGGTGCCTACGGTATGACGATGGCATCAAACTACAATACGCGTGGCCGAGCAGCTGAAGTATTAGTCAATGGAGAACAGGTGCACGTGATTCGGCGTCGTGAAACAGCCGAAGAACTGTTTGCTTTGGAGTCAGTGGTTGAGTGACCATATTGGCTAATTAGGTTTTTGAGGCGTGCTGTACGGTTTGTGCGGCAATGATGCGGGGAAGGTTGCCCTCCAGCCAGTTGGCCAGCGCTTCAACCTGGTGCGCTACTTCTTTTCCCAAAGGTGTCAGGCTATATTCAACATGGGGTGGTACTACGGGGTAGGACTGACGTAGTACAAAGCCATCGCTCTCCAACCATTGGAGGGTTTGCGCGAGCATTTTTTCACTGACACCTGCAACCTTGCGGCGCAGGTCGCTAAAGCGATGCATTTTTTCCAGTAGGGCGATGAGTACGAGTACGCCCCAGCGGCTGGTAACGTGTTGTAACACTTTGCGTGAGGGGCAATCGGCAGAAAACAGTTCGCCACGCTGTAGCTGCATGGTGAGTGTATTCGCAGCGGTCTGGGCAGAAGAAGAAAGATAATTAGCAGGCATGGTGTACTTACTTCGAGGTGGGTACTTACATAAAGTTTGGTAAGGCCTTATTCTGCCCTTGTTATCACATCGATACAAAGGATTTTTATGATTGCGGTTACCGGAGCTACAGGCCAGCTAGGTCATCTTGTTATTGAGAAATTATTGCAGAAATTATCTTCTAGCGAGATCGTTGTTGCGGTACGTAATGTAAAAAAGGCGCAGAATTTAACTGCTTTGGGCGTGCAGATACGTCATGCTGATTATGCGAATCCTGGCACATTGGAGGTGGCATTTCAGGGGGTCGACAAATTACTGCTGATTTCCTCCAGCGAAGTGGGGCAGCGCACCAGTCAACATCGTGCAGTGATAGAGGCAGCCCAGCATGCTGGAGTCAAGTTATTGGTTTACACCAGTGTGTTGCGTGCAGATACTTCGGCATTGGGGTTGGCGGTAGAACATCGAGAGACCGAGGCGATATTGCGAGCATCAGGAATACCATTTGTATTGTTGCGCAATGGCTGGTACACGGAAAACTATACGGCGAGTATCCCCACGGCGTTGAAATATGGTGCACTGTTGGGATGCGCAGGAGAAGGGCGCATTGCCTCCGCCGCACGGGCAGATTATGCCACAGCCGCAGTGACGGTTCTGACTACAGCGGATCAGGCTGGACGTGTTTATGAGTTGGCAGGAGATACTGCCTATACTTTGACAGAATTGGCCGCAGAGATAGCACATCAGTCTGGCAAGTTGGTGGGTTACCAGAATTTGTCTCAAGATGGCTACAAAGCGGCTTTGCTGCAGGCTGGGCTGCCAGAGGGAGTTGCAGCGATATTGGCAGATTCCGATGCGGCGGCAGCTACAGGGAATCTTTTTGATGATAGTCACCAGTTAAGCCAACTTATCGGGCGGGCTACTACGCCATTGGCAACGGTGGTATCCAGTGCACTCAAGGTACTCAATTAAGGCACTCAATTCTTCAATCCAGTGATCTTTAGGATGCGCGGATGCGGAGTCATGTCATTGCTTGGATCGATTGATGCACCATATTGGATCGGCGATCAATGATGTGGCTTCGTAACAGAATGAACTGTTTCCCTGTGTAGCGTGAAAGTGATGAGAGTGTGACACATGGTCTCAATTTGCAACTCTTGTGCCTAATGCCACTATAATTGGGACTTTTTGGCGGCTCCTTCTTTTTTCCGTATCTCGTGCGCAAGGAACACTCATGAACGTCCTGATTTGGTTCGTCATTCTTTATTGGCTTATCTCCATTGCCATCGGGATGTATGCGACCAAGTATGTAAAAAATTCCCGAGATTACACTGTAGCAGGGCGATCTTTACCAATGTCCGTTGTAACAGCGACGGTGTTTGCGACATGGTTTGGTTCGGAAGCCGTATTGGGAATATCTTCTACTTTTCTGAAGGATGGGCTAGGTGGCATTGTGGCCGACCCATTTGGCTCTTCATTGTGTTTGATTCTGGTAGGGGTCTTTTTTGCCAAACAGCTGTATCGGATGAATTTGCTGACGATCGGTGATTATTATAAAAAGCGTTTTGGGCGAGCAGTTGAATTGTTGGTGACGATTTGTATCGTCATTTCTTATCTGGGATGGGTGGCAGCACAGATCAAGGCACTGGGTTTGGTATTTAATGTTGTCTCTGGCGGTTATCTTTCCATGCAAGAGGGGATGATCATCGGTGCGGCGAGTGTATTGATATATACTTTAATGGGTGGCATGTGGGCAGTCGCGATTACTGACTTCCTGCAGATGATCATCGTTGTAGTCGGCATGCTCTACATTGGTTGGGAAGTGTCCGGCATGGCCGGTGGCGCAGGTAAAGTGGTGGCACATGCTTCTGCTGCCGGGAAATTCGCATTCTGGCCTACGCCAGCGCCACGAGAAGTGGTATGGTTCTTTGCAGCTTGGATTACCATGATGCTGGGATCGATTCCACAGCAGGATGTGTTCCAGAGGGTTATGTCATCCAAGAGTGAGAAGATCGCTGTACGGGCATCGATAGTGGGAGGCTGTATTTATTTTGTCTTCACGTTCATTCCCATTTTTTTAGCGTACTCAGCAATGTTGATTGCCCCACAGATGGTTTCCGGTTTGATTGATACCGATCCGCAAATGATTTTGCCAACATTGATCATGGAAAAAATGCCGGTGTTTGCACAGGTCATGTTTTTTGGTGCATTGCTGTCAGCAATCAAAAGCTGTGCTAGTGCGACATTGTTGGCACCTTCGGTATCCTTTACCGAAAACATTTGGCGCGAACTTCGTCCTTGGAAAACAGACAAGGAGTTCTTATTGGCGATGCGGATAGTGGTGGTGGTGTTTACCTGCATCGTGACAGTATTGGCACTACACAGTGAATCCAGTATTTATGAAATGGTGGAAAATGCTTACAAAGTGACATTGGTTGCAGCGTTTGTGCCTTTGGCATTTGGCGTATATTGGAAGCGAGCAACACGACAAGGAGCCTTGGTATCCATCGCCTGTGGTTTGGTGACCTGGTGTAGTTTGGAGTGGTTGGCACCAGAAGGTTTTTGGCCACCCCAGTTGGCTGGTTTATTATTGAGTATGGCAGGTATGTTGTTGGGTTCGTTATTGCCGCAGTATCTGGCACCCGCTCCCTCTTCCGACGTACCAATAAGCAAAGATACGCATGGAAATGCATTGATGAAGAATTGAAGATTTATGGCGTTATTACCGAGTAGTAACCAGTATGGCGGAAGTGATGATTTCATATGTGATCTGCATCATGATGCCTTATTCCTGGATTTCGATGGCACCTTAGTTGATCTTGCTCCGCAGCCAGAGGGAGTATTGGTGCCGCCAGAGTTGGTATCCCTTTTGCAGCGTGTGCAAGAGGCGACAAATGGCGCCGTGGCCATTATCAGTGGTCGCCCATTACAACAGATTGACCATTTTCTGTCCCCATTACAATTGCCTGTGGCAGGGGTGCATGGGATAGAGCGTCGTAGCGCAGATGGACATCTGACAATACTGCCAGTACCGGAAGTGCAACCGATACGGGCTTATTTGCAACCATTGCTTGATGGACATCCGGGGTTATTGCTGGAAGAAAAGCGAGGAGCTCTGGCACTACATTATCGTTATGCACCACACATGGAGCAGACATGTCTGGAGGCGATGGCTGCGGCATTAGCACACATACCAGGTTTTACAATACTACGTGGCAAGATGGTAGTGGAAGCTAAAGGTGCACAAGCAGACAAAGGCGACGCGATTGCCGCATTCATGCGAGAATTACCATTCATTGGAAGGCGTCCCTTATTCGTGGGGGATGATATTACAGATGAGGC
>JAATGO010000102.1 GCA_015654605.1 Betaproteobacteria bacterium | reverse complement strand
GCACCAGCGTTGACCGCAAAGGATATCGATGACATCAAGACGGCGATGAATTTTCAGGCAGATTATGTTGCAGTATCTTTTCCCAAGAGCGCTGCTGATATGGACATGGCTCGTCAATTGGGGAATGCAGCGGGTGAGCCATATGGTCATAAGCCGATGATGATTGCCAAAATCGAGCGCGCAGAAGCCATTCCACGATTGCAGGAAATTCTGGATGCTTCTGACGGCATTATGGTGGCACGCGGTGATTTGGCGGTGGAAGTCGGTAATGCTGCCGTGCCTGGCCTGCAAAAACGCATGATCAAAATGGCGCGGGCATCCAATAAACTGACAATTACAGCGACTCAAATGATGGAGTCAATGATTGTGAATGCCGTGCCCACGCGCGCGGAGGTGTCAGATGTGGCTAACGCTGTGCTCGATGGTACCGATGCCGTCATGACCTCAGCAGAAACTGCGGCAGGACGTTATCCGGTAGAAACCGTCGAGGCGATGGCGGCGATTTGTCTGGAAGCCGAAAAGTCGGAAGATTATCAGCTTGATGTGGATTTCATTAACCAAAAATTCTCGCGGATTGACCAGTCGATTGCCTATGGTGCGTTGTTCATTGCCTTCCATCTTGGTGCAAAAGCGATTGTGGCATTAACGGAATCTGGTTCTACCGCTTTATGGATGAGTCGGCACAATATCAACCTGCCGATTTTTGCAATGACGCCCAATGTCAGCACACGTCAACGAGCGGCATTGTTCCGCAATGTGCGTACGTTTGAGCTGGCGCAATCTACTGATACCGAAGTTGTCTTGAAAAGTGTACAGGATTTATTGCTGGCGCAAGGCGTCGCAAAAAAAGGGGATCTGATTGTTGTCACCTGGGGCGAGCCGATAGGGCAAGTCGGTGGCACTAATGCGCTGAAAATTCTTAAAGTCGGCGAATACTAATTTTTCTTGTTTTGGAGCTTTATTATGCCACTCGTATCGATGCGTCAATTGCTGGATCATGCCGCAGAAAATGGTTACGGCCTGCCAGCATTCAATGTTAATAACCTGGAGCAAGTGACTGCGATCATGCAGGCTGCCGCCGAAGTCGGGGCGCCAGTAATCATGCAGGCATCTGCAGGAGCGCGCAAATATGCAGGAGAAGCTTTTTTGCGTCATCTGATTGAAGCTGCGGTCGAAGCTTATCCTGATGTGCCAGTGGTGATGCACCAGGATCACGGACAATCTCCCGCTGTTTGCATGGCAGCGATCAAGTCCGGTTTTACTTCGGTGATGATGGATGGTTCGTTGATGGAAGATGGCAAATCCGTTGCCAGTTATGAATATAACGTCGATGTCTCACGCAAGGTCGTTGAGTTTTCTCATGCCATCGGAGTAACGGTAGAGGCCGAGCTTGGTGTGCTGGGTTCGCTGGAAACGATGAAAGGTGATAAAGAAGATGGCCACGGTGCAGAAGGCACAATGACGCGTGAGCAATTGCTCACAGACGTTGCGCAGGCCGCTGATTTTGTCAAACAGACGCAATGTGACGCATTGGCAATTGCTATTGGTACTTCACATGGTGCGTATAAGTTCTCACGCAAACCGACGGGCGACATTCTGGCGATTGATCGTATCAAGGAAATTCACGCGCGCATACCCAATACACATTTGGTTATGCATGGTTCGTCTTCTGTGCCACAAGAATTGCTGGCAGAGATTCGCCAGTTTGGTGGAGATATGAAAGAAACCTATGGTGTGCCGGTAGAGGAAATTCAGGAGGGTATCAAGCATGGCGTGCGCAAGATTAATATTGATACCGATATTCGCCTGGCAATGACAGCTGCTATTCGGCGTTATTTGTTTGAGAATCCAGGTAAATTTGATCCACGGGATTATTTGAAACCTGCACGCGAAGCAGCTAAATTGGTGTGCAAGGCACGTTATCTGGCTTTTGGCTGTGAAGGTCAGGCGAGCAAAATCAAGGCGATTCCTTTGGAGAAAATTGCCGAAAAATATAAAAAAGGTGAGCTTGCACAAATTGTGCAGTAAGGTTCGCAAATGGTGAGTGAATGAATTGAGTGATACTTGAATAAGCGACCCAATGTGACTGGGGGGTGACCGGGGCTGCAGATACGCAGTTCCGGTTTTTGACTTAAAGCAGATGACAACAAGATGATATTGACCGCATGATAAATATCCTGTTGTCTATTGCCAACCGATACAGAATGAATGAACCACATGACTAGCTTGTATAAAACCTCTATTGTTTCTTTGCCGTTATTGGGTAATGGCAAAGTACGTGACAACTATGCCGTGGGCGATGACAAGCTATTGATCGTTACCACTGACAGATTATCGGCATTTGATGTGATTATGAATGAGCCTATTCCAGGTAAAGGGAAGGTGTTGAATCAGATGTCGAATTTCTGGTTCGAGAAATTGAAAGACATCGTTCCGAATCATTTGACGGGAATCGCACCGGAAAGTGTTGTGGCTGCAAATGAAATTGAGCAGGTGCGTGGACGTGCTGTAGTTGCCAAGCGTCTCAAACCGATTCTGGTCGAAGCGGT
>JAATGO010000306.1 GCA_015654605.1 Betaproteobacteria bacterium | reverse complement strand
TTTGTTGGGCAGGTAGCCAATATTTCCACCAACGAAAAACCTTCTCCACGAATTTGAAGTTCGAAAGCCGCTTTAATAGCTTTCTTTGCCTTAGTCATATTAGCGGGGTCGTTAACTGAAACGCGAGCAATATACTTGGCCCCGTCAAGAGTTGCTAGCAACTCAGACAGCCGTATCGGCGAGCCGGCTGATGAAAGTTGCCGACCATAGGGAGATGTTGTTGTTACTTGGTTTACTAACGTTGTTGGTGCCATTTGACCGCCAGTCATTCCATAGACAGCGTTATTTACAAATATTGTCGTTATCTTTTCGCCACGCGCGGCGGCATGCACTATTTCCGCCATGCCAATCGCAGCAATATCGCCGTCTCCCTGGTATGTAAACACTACATTTTCCGGATGCACACGTTTAATGCCAGTGGCGACTGCTGGAGCCCGACCGTGAGCTGCTTGTTGAGAATCGATGCTGAAATACTGATCCGCCAATACGGAACAGCCCACAGGTACGACACCTATCGTCTTTTTCTGTATCCCTAGTTCATCAATCACTTCTGCCACTAAGCGATGAATTATTCCATGCTGACAACCTGGGCAGTAGTGAGTCGACACATCTGCCAGCGATTGTGGTCTAGCAAACAACTTTTCCGTCATTGTTATTTGCCCCCCTTGGTTTTAAATATTTTGACTATTTGTTCGTAAACATCTTGAGGACTCATCATCATGCCACCGGTGCGACCATAGAAGTGGACTGGCTTGGAACACTTGATTGCAAGATTGACGTCCTCAACCATCTGCCCTGCGCTGAGTTCTATCGTTAAAACATCAGATGCCTTATCAACCGTCTTCGCCAACGCCTCTTTCGGAAAAGGCCACAACGTAATGGGCCGGAACAACCCTACCTTATAGCCCTTTTCTCTCGCCATTTCCATCGCTGAATACGCAATACGCGACGATATTCCATAAGCCACAAGTACCAAGGCTGCATCTTCAGTGAAGGTTTCTTCCCAACGCACTTCCCGCTCCTGAAGGATTGCATATTTCTTTTGAAGATCATTGTTCAATTCTTCCAACGCCTCAGGCTTAAGACGAAGAGTATCGATCATGTTAGGTTTATCCCGTTCACCCATTCCGATCGTTGCCCATGGCTTATCCACCGGAATTGCCTGGAGATCATGAAAACTAACTGGTTCCATCATTTGGCCAAGAGCACCATCGCTTAATATCATTACTGGATTACGATATTGATCTGCAATATTAAAAGCATGTATTGTTAGTTCAGCCATTTCTTGTACGCTGTTCGGCGCAAGCACGATACAGTGATAATCACCATGACCGCCGCCTTTAGTCGCCTGAAAATAATCGGCCTGCCCAGGCTGTATACCGCCTAATCCCGGGCCGCCTCGCATAATGTTCACAATAACACAAGGCAATTCACCGGCAGCAATATACGAAATTCCTTCTTGTTTAAGACTTACTCCCGGACTTGATGAGGAAGTCATGACTCTGGCGCCGGCGCCAGCGGCGCCATAGACCATATTAATTGCCGCTATTTCGCTCTCAGCTTGCAAGAATACACCATTGACTTGCGGTAAACGCTTTGCCATATATTCGATTAGCTCCGACTGCGGTGTGATAGGATAACCAAAGTAATACCTGCAACCGGCGATGACAGCTGCCTCACCGATAGCTTCATTGCCTTTCATTAACACTTTCTCCAATATTTTCCCCTCCCAATCTACTCATTGATTTCAATTACTACATCTGGACAAGCCTTTGCACATAGAGCACACCCAACACATTCAGAATCGTCAGGACAAGTCGCGGGATGATAGCCTTTGTCGTTAAAATTTGAGGATATAACAATAAGATTCTTGGGACATGCATCGAAACACAGCTGGCACCCTTTGCACCTTTCCTCGCGAAAAATTGGTTTTGGCATACTTCATTCCTCCTTAAGTTTTTTTATATTGGTCAGAAACACTTTTAAAATGCTTCCTGACATGCATAAATTATATGAACAGAGACCAGTATAATCAAAAAGTAACCTACCACCACTTTGGTATCAAAGAAATAATTTAGGATAATTTATTGATCTTCCGCCATATACCCAATCGCTCGGCCCCCTTGATCAAATCATCTCGAAAGTCCGGATGAGCAATGTCGATAATCCGTTCAGCCCGTTCCCAGGTAGAGCGGCCTGCCAAATCTGCTATTCCCCATTCAGTCACGAGATAATGCGCTTGTGCGCGGGGATTCGTCACCACCGAGTTCTCGGGCAAGCTTGTCAATATTCTCGATTGCATGTGCCCGGTCTTTCTATTCGTAAAGGTCGAGGTAAAGCAAATAAAACTTTTCCCGCCTTTCGACATATAACCTCCGGTCAAAAAATCAAGTTGTCCGCCTGTTCCACTAAGTTGACGGCTGCCGGAGGTCTCGGACGTAACCTGACCAAATACGTCGACTTCGACACAATTATTAATTGTGACAAGATCGTCGTTCTTGGCCATAATGTGCGGGGCATTAGCGTAGTCAATTGGAACAGAGGCCAATGTAACATTATCACTAACCCAGTCATATAGAGCTTTACTCCCGGCGCAAAAGGAAAATACGCCTTTTCCCTTATCGATATTTTTTAGTGTATTGGTTATTTTGCCGGAATTCGCCATCATCATATAGGCATCTACTAACATCTCAGTATGCATGCCTAAATTTTTCAAATCGGACTCAGCAATCATTGTGCCCACTGCATTCGGTAATGCACCCACACCAAGTTGAATAGTAGACCCATCCTGTATTTCGCGCATTATAAATTGAGCAATCTTCTTATCGGTATCCGTAACCATTACTGGAATGATCACTGGCAGTTCTGGATTATCACTTTCAACAAGGTAGTCAATTTCACTGATATGAATGCACTCTTCTCGCCCGCCAGCTACGACTGGGAGCTGTTCATTTATTTCAAGAATAACAATTTTAGCTCGCTCAGAAATGGCCTTGGAGGCGGAATTAGTAAGGGAGAAATTAAAATAACCATTTGAATCCATTGGTGCAACGCTAAACATCGCCACATCAACTTCCAGGCTTTTCCGATAAAATGACGGCAAATTTCGATAAATCATGGGGATATAATTGCACAATCCTTGATCACTCAACTGTCGTTCATAACC
>JAATGO010000044.1 GCA_015654605.1 Betaproteobacteria bacterium | reverse complement strand
TAGTTTTGAAATACCATGGCGATGTCTCTTTCCTTTGGTGGAATATTATTGACAATCGTATTTCCAATGGAAATTTCTCCTTCATTGATTTCTTCCAGGCCAGCCAACATACGTAACAAGGTAGACTTGCCACATCCAGAAGGACCAACCAGGACAGTGAACTGGCCATCCTCTATCTCAATATCGACTCCACGTATAACGGGTGTTCCCCCAAATTGTTTTTTTACTCCTCGAATCTGCACTGCTGCCATGCTTTTCTCCTTGGATGGCCATTTTTTCTAGATGGGGTAGGATTTATCTACCTTCGATAACAACATAAGCAGGGCGACCAGTACGATGCCAGTCGATCAAATTTTGTGCTGCTTTACGACGCAATTCTTGTGCGGCGATCTCAGAATAAAAAGCAGCATGTGGTGATAACAGTATGCGAGGGTGTTGAACGATTGCATCAGTTTTTTGAGGAGGTTCTTCTGGTAGAACATCCAGAGCAGCACCATGTAGACGATGAGAGTCTAGTGCTGTTAATAAGTCATGGAGATTCACTAACCCACCACGAGCGGTATTGATGAGGAAGCTATCAGGTTTCATCAGTTCCAGCATTTTCTTATCGACGATATGGTGTGTTTCATCATTGAGCGGAGTGTGCAATGTAATGATGTCTGCTTGTTGGAAAAGCTCTTCCTGACTGACACGTTCAACATAGGCAGGGAAGTCTCCGTCAATGATATGCGGATCACAGGCAATGACACGTTTAAACAGGTTGCGACTGATATGTGCCATACGCTTGCCGATGCGACCCAGACCAAGGATGCCAATGGTCATATCCGAGGCACGCTGGATTTTTCCAGCGGTAGTATAGTGCCATTGTCCAGCCTTGACATCTCGGTCATAGGCCGCAATATGCCGAATCAAATTCAGTCCCATCGCCAGTGCGTGTGTAGCGACTTCGCCAACACCGTAATCGGGAGAGTTACTTACCCACACACCATATTCTTTAGCATCGTTAGTATTGATAGTATCGAAGCCTGCACCGTAGCGACTTGCAATACGAATTTCAGGCCGTGTTGAAAATACTTTCGCATTGATTGGCGCATATTGCACCAGCAATCCTTGACAACCGACTGCAGCATCAATGACATCCTGTTCGGTACGGCATTGTGCGGTAATTACTTCAACTCCTGCCGCTGCGTATAATTTTTTTTCTAGATCAACATCAGGAAAGTCATAATCTGTAATAAGTACTTTCATTGTATGGTGTCTCCATAATGGCAAATGAATACATGTCCATCGGCCTTATTGATATTACTGATATATTAGAAAAGGAAGAGGCTAATGGTTATCTTTGGGAATGCCAGCGCCGCTTTTCCCTACTAAAAAGTCCAGATCAGCCCCCAAATTTGCCTGTTGTACATGCTCGACATACAGTTTTGTCCAGCCCCGTTTCATGGGAGGCTCAGGAGCTTTCCAGGCAGCGCGTCGTTGCGCTAGTTCTTCATCACTGACATGTAGATGTAGTTTGCGTGCCGCAACATCGAGCTCAATGATGTCTCCATTCTTTACTAATGCTAATGGACCACCCGCAGCAGCCTCTGGTGTGACATGCAAGATGACGGTGCCATAGGCGGTTCCACTCATGCGGGCATCAGAGACGCGAACCATATCCGTAATTCCCTTGCGTAATACTTTGGGAGGAAGCGGCATATTACCTGCCTCAGCCATGCCAGGATATCCTTTGGGGCCGCAGTTTTTTAAAACAAGCACACAATTCTCATCAACATCTAGTGTTTCATCATCAATGCGTTGATGTAAATCATCGCTATTTTCAAAGACAACTGCGCGACCAGTATGTTTGAGTAATGCTGGTGTTGCGGCAGAAGGTTTAATGACGGCACCATCAGGACAAAGATTGCCGCGCAAGATAGCAATACCTGCTGCTGGTTTGAAAGGAGTATCAAAGGCGTGAATAACATCACGATTCCAGTTCGGAGCCTCTTTACTGTTATTCCATAACGTATTCCCATTGACCGTCAATGCACTTTTATCGATGACGCTTTCGAGTTCACGGATGACGGCAGGCAATCCTCCGGCATAATAAAAATCTTCCATGAGATATTTCCCTGACGGTTGCAGATCAAGCAGGCAAGGAAGCTCGTGCCCTATATGATCCCAATCCTCCAGATTAAGTTGTACGCCGATACGACCCGCGATAGCCAGTAGATGAATGACGGCATTCGTAGAGCCACCGATAGCAGCATTGACACGAATCGCATTCTCGAAAGCAGAACGAGTGAGTATCTTTGACATGATGAGATCTTCCTTCACCATCTCGACAATGCGTCGTCCGGAATTGCGTGCCAGAACATTACGTCGTGCATCAACTGCAGGGATGGCAGCATTGCCAGGCAAGCTCATGCCTAAGGCCTCTACCATGCTGGCCATGGTAGAGGCTGTACCCATGGTCATGCAATGTCCATGAGAGCGGTGCATGCAACTTTCTGCTTCGAAAAATTCTTCCTGTGACATATTGCCTGCACGAACTTGTTCTGACATTTGCCAGACACCAGTACCAGAACCCAATTCTCCGCCACGATATTTCCCATTGAGCATTGGCCCACCAGAAACACCAATCGTAGGAATATCTACAGAAGAGGCGCCCATCAATAATGCAGGAGTGGTCTTGTCACAACCCATTAGCAGAACTACTCCATCAAGAGGGTTACCACGGATGGATTCTTCCACATCCATGCTGGCAAGGTTACGAAACAGCATGGCAGTTGGTCTTAATAAGGTTTCCCCTAGTGACATAACGGGAAATTCCAGAGGGAAACCTCCTGCTTCCCAAATGCCAATTTTCACTTGCTCAGCGAGCAAACGAAAATGAGAATTGCATGGTGTCAATTCAGAGTAGGTGTTGCAGATACCAATGACAGGACGACCATCAAACTGATCATGTGGTATACCGCGGTTTTTGACCCAAGAGCGGTATAAGAAACCGTCACGATCTTGTCTGCCAAACCAGGCTTGACTGCGCCGAGTGAATTTTTTTGCATCGCTCATGAATATTCCTTTTATGTTTCTTTTGCGTTTTCCAGTGCCAGTATTACTGGTATATATGAAAGGATAGCGGCAAGGACAACAGCACGGCCATCGCTGTCATTGATGAGAACAGATATCCGTTGTTGCAGATTGATATCGGAATCGTAGGCGATAACTTATACAGATGAAACTTGCTGAGGCTGGTACGTTTGCGTAGCTTGATACTGCAGAGTTTTTTCCGCAGCGTGTAATGTATCTGACATATTGATTCGTCTCCATATTGTGGTGTCTCAGGCAGGTGTTTTCACTTGCTTTCATTTGCGCTATCAAGCGGACACGTTTTATGTTTTACAGCAGAGAGAAAGACAATTATGCATGCTTTTACATGCATGATTGCTCTGTTCTCATTGTCTCACCTATCATTTCCTCTATTTCTTATTCCCCTGAATGAAGGTGTTGATTGATGTGAGTCTATTCAGCATTTTTATTTTGGTCAAGTGGTAATACCAAAATAAAAATGGAGGTAAATCTATATTCCATAAGAAGTGAGGATATTAATAGGTGTAAATGCTGCGTAAAAATAAAGAGCGTGGACGGTCGTATCATAGGAAAAATTGCGATGCTGGCAATGCTGTAGGAAAGAAGATGTTGCATCGCGATATCGAGAAATACAGTATGCCGTAACTTTTTTCTTTGTTGACATTTTTCCCAGTGATATGTGAATATCAAACCTACGTAACGTTCAGATGCAGCCATTTTTTTTTGTAGTATTGACTATTTGAATATGAGGAGATTGATGAATGGCTTCATCTGAACGATTTTTGGTTTCTGCATTGACTGAATTCGCGCAACAATTATTGCAGAAAGCCGGATTATCAAAAGAGCAGGCAACAGTAGTTGCCGGTACCTTGATCGATGGCGATTTGCTTGGACATGATACGCATGGCTTGGCATTACTTATTCCTTATATCACCGAGATTGAGAAAGGAACGATGTCGACATCAGGTGAACCGAAAGTAATCTCTGATCGACCGGCAGCAATGGTCTGGGATGGGAAACGATTGCCTGGGCCATGGTTGGTACATAAAGGGATCGATGCATTAATACCACGTGCGCGAGAATATGGGACTGCTTCTCTAGTTATTCATCATAGCCATCACATCGCCTGTCTAGCTGCGTATTTGCTACGAGCGACTGAAGCCGGTTTTCTGCTAATCCTATCTAGCTCAGATCCATCGGTAGCTAGTGTGGCACCTTTTGGTGGCACACGTGCTGTTTTTACACCAAATCCAATTGCTGTGGGCATACCAACTTCAGCAACACCATTTTTAGTCGATATATCTGCATCAATCACGACGAATGGAATGAGCAACCGGTTGCACAAAGCAGGACAACAGTTTGAGGAAGAATGGATGCTTGATGCAAATGGGTATCCAAGCCGGAATCCAGGAGTGTTAGCAGAGAATCCTCCTGGAACCATTTTACCGTTGGGTGGTTTATCTGCAGGACATAAGGGATTTGGTTTGGCGTTGTTGATTGAAGCACTCACTGCCGGACTATCTGGTTATGGTCGTGCTGACCATCCAACTGGATGGGGAGCTTCGGTGTTTATGTCATTGTATGATCCTATCGCATTTGGCGGAGAGGACGCTTTTGTACGACAGATGGACTGGATTGCGGATGCCTGTCGTCATAATCCACCTCGGCCTGGGACTGAGCAGGTAAGAATGCCTGGAGATCGAGGTATGACACGTCGTGCGCAGCAATTACAGGAGGGCGTTTTTCTTCATCCGAGTATTCCTCCTGCACTGCGCGAGTGTGCAAAGAAATATGGTGTGCCTTATCCTGAGGTGATCTAGTTGTTTATAGTGATGTGCGGATGTGTGTTTACATAGGGGACAACATAAACAAGCACAACGATAAATATAGCGTGTTATGTCGTGTTATTGATGCGGGCAATGGTATGTCATCCATCGCCAAGAAAGATAATCAATTTTAGTGGAATGGATGTATGCCTATTGAAGTGATTGCATCACAACGTCTTTATCGTCAGATTAGTGACCAATTACGCATGCTGATTGTGACGGGAGAGTTTCCGGTTGGCTCACGATTACCATCAGAACGTGATTTGGCAATACAGTTGGGAGTAAGCCGGCCATCATTGCGGGAAGCACTGATTGCATTGGAAGTGGAAGGTTACATTGAAGTACGTATGGGATCTGGCATTTATGTTTGTCCATCATCTTCATTGGTGGAAGGTGAAATTGATTTGTCCAGTGAAGAAGGTCCATTGGAACTGATTCGAGCCAGGGGAATGTTGGAGGGAGAAGTGGCAGCAGCAGCTGCCCGTCATGCGAAAAAAACAGATATGGGTGCAATTGAGGAGGCATTCGAGATGATGGTTGCTAATACCAATGCTGGTATTAATCCATTGCAGGCAGACAGGTTATTTCATATCAAGGTGGCACAGGCTACGGGAAATAGTGTGTTGGTGGGGCTAGTGACACAATTATTCGATGCGCGCCTGGGACCATTATTTAATCGGCTACACAGTCATTTTGATAATCAGACTGTATGGAATGCGGCAGTAGCAGAACACCTGCGTATATTGAATGCTTTGCGTGCTAGAGCTCCTGAGCAGGCACGTCTTGCCATGCAGCGCCATATGACAATTTCATTCAAGCGTTATAGTGCTAATTTGGCAGAAGGAACTCCAGCATTAGGAAGCAAGAAAAAAACATTAGATCATTCCGTCACGAAAAAAAACCATCATCGCAATATTCTCAAGAAATCTAAATAGGAAGAATGATTTTTAGTAGATATGTATGTTAATTCTTGAGTATGTAAATCTGCATTTAGTTAAAATAAGCCCGTGCCATTTCAAAACGTTTAGCAAAGTAAGGATTATCTAAACGAGCGATCCGCACTGAACCATTAGTGGAGGGTGCATGGATAAAGCGTCCTCCTCCAATGTAAATACCGACATGTGAGAATGGTTTGTGCTGCGTATTAAAAAATACCAAATCTCCCGGGTATAAGTTAGCGCGGTTGATTCGTCTTCCTTTACGGGCAATATCAGCCGCACTCCCTGTTAATTTCATGTTAGCAGCACGATTAAAGATGTAACTCACCATTCCACTGCAATCGAGGCCGGCCTCAGGATTTTTCCCACCAAAACGATATCCTGTTCCAATAAGTCCTACTGCATAGATACTAATTTCATTGCCATGGTCGATGGCTTGTTGTGAGCGTTCAACAGAGCTGATTGGAGGTTCCCAGGAAGCCTCCTGTTGTGAAACACTACCGCAGGCGGCGAGTAATAGCACCAGAATACTGGCGACGAACCATGGTGGAATGAAGAGGAACTGCCAGTCATTTTTTGGCATATTTCTCTCTTCGGATTTGTCCTTTATCATCGTAATATCAAATATATCCATAGCAACGGTATTTGTACTCTAGTATTGATGTTTGAGCTTGATATTGTGGTTCAATGCTTCAGCTTTTCTAAAATATCCGACAGCATGGCTATCATCTGATCGATTTCCTCTTGGGTGATATTTAGCGCTGGCATAAAGCGTAACAGGTTGGGGCGTGGAGAATTGAGTAACAGTCCAACGGGGTTCAGGTTGCGTGCTATATCGACGATTTGCGGGCCAATATCTTTGCCAAGTTGCAGCGCGCGTAGCAATCCTTCACCACGTTCACCTTCGAGGCCGTGTTTGTTGACCAAACTATGTAATTGCGTGCTTAAATAACGACCTCGTTCCTTGACGGTATCCAGAAAACCTGGGCGCAGTAGTTCTTTGATGACGGCTACACCGACAGCGGTCATGAGTGGATTCCCATTATAGGTTCCGCCTTGTTCTCCCGCTTCAAAACAGGCAATGTCTTCTCGTGCCAGCAGTGCCGCTAGCGGTACGCCACCACCAATTCCTTTTCCTAGCGTCATGATGTCAGGTTCGATGTTTGATAGTTGATAAGCAAATAGTTCACCAGTACGGCCAATTCCAGATTGCACTTCGTCAACGATCAACAGGAGGTTGGCCTGTTTGGTCAATTTGCGTAGTCCTTGCATGAATTCACGGGTAGCAGGGATGACACCTCCTTCACCTTGTACTGGCTCCAGCATCACAGCGACGGTATTTTTTGTGATGAGGCGTTCGACACTGGCCAGATCATTCAGATCCGCTTTAAGGAAGCCGGGAACCTGTGGTGCAAACATGGTATCCCAACCATCTTTACCACTGGCTGACATGGTGGCAATGGTACGTCCATGGAAACTATGATCGAAAGTGATAATTTCAAAGCGATTGCCACCCTCAGCATTTTTATGTTGTTTGCCCCATTTACGTGCCAGTTTGATGGCACCTTCATTGGCCTCTGCGCCGCTGTTTGCAAAAAAGACGCGATCAAATACGGAGTGTTCTGTCAATAATGTTGCAAGTTCGATTGACGGTGCATTATAAAAAGCAGGTGAGGGGTTAATCAGTTTTTTTGCTTGCGCTGTGAGCGCATCCTGTATCACTTGTGGCGAGTGTCCCAGTGCATTGACTGCCCACCCTTGTAGGTAATCCAGATAACGTTTGCCCGTGTGATCTGTCATCCACATGCCGCTACCTTCTGTGAATACGAGGTCAGGGCGATTGGTGATATACATGAGTGCATTAATGTCGAATTGCTTGAATTCCATTGAGAGGCTCCTGCTAGGCAATAAATAGAGAACGGGGGAATGATATTTGGTATTCTGTATGACAATAAAAAACCACAGGGTTTGCCTGTGGTTACGCGATTTGTTGACTCACGGACACGGCAAAGCCCACTTACAGTTGGCTACGACGTCGCAAGACGAATATATTGGTTGATTGCATTTTCATCATGCGCCCAATATTAGGACGTTTTGCGCGACGCGTCAAAATTTATTGGCATTGAGAGTGTATCAACGAGGGCAGACATGCAACATCCCTTCAGGCTGGATTGGATAAATCGGCAGCTGAGGTAAATGAGTCTGCATAAAATTCCTCTGAGGGCAGGACACACGTGGAAGTAAATTCACGCTGTGCAGCATCGACCATGACCGGTGCTCCACAGGCATATACCTGGTAGTGTGAGAGGTCTGGGTGATCTACCATAACGGCTTGGTGCACGAACCCGGTACGGCCTGTCCAGTTATCCTCAGCTTGTGCCTCTGAAATCACTGGTACGTAGGTAAAGTTCGGCAAATTGTGCTCCCAGGATTGGCATAGCGCGTGCATATACAAGTCCCGTGGACGGCGGCCTCCCCAGTAAAGGCTGATGGGACGCTGTGATTGGCTGTGTTCAAGTTGTTCAATAATGGCTTTGATAGGAGCAAATCCAGTGCCGGAGGCCAGTAAGATGATCGGTTTATCAGAGTCTTCACGTAGGAAAAATGTTCCTAGAGGCCCTTCAAAGCGCAGGATGTCGCGTTCTTTGAGCGTTGTAAACACTTGATCCGTAAATAAGCCTCCAGGCATATGGCGGATATGGAGGGTTAATAGGGTATCGGTATGCGGAGCATTGGCCATACTATAACTGCGGCGCTTGCCATCACGCAGCAGGAATTCGACATATTGCCCCGCTTTGTACTGTAATTTATCGTTAGCAGGGAGTTGTAATGACATAATAATGACGTCGTCGGCGACTTTGTCGAGCTTGGCAACACGCACGGGTACTTTTTTGACGGGAAAATCGCTGGCACCGAGCACTTCACGCGCTTCAATGATGACATCAGAATGGGTAATGGCACAGCAAAACAGGGATAGTCCCTGCGCTTCTTCGCTGTCAGATAAGGCACGACTTTGATGTGTTTTGTGTGTGATTGTGCCTGAGAGTAATTTGCCCTTGCAGGAGCTGCAGGCCCCATTTTTACAGCCATAAGGTAAGCCAATGCCAGCGCGAATGGCGGCATTCAAGATGGTTTCATCGACTTCGCAAACAAATTGGTGCCCGCTGGGCTGAACTGTAACCTGAAAACTCATATTATCCTGCTGATGAATAAGATACAACAATATAAACATAACAAAATAGGCAGGCCGCGCCTGCTCATTTTGGGCTGTGGTGATGTTGGCATGCGTTTGCTACCACTAGTGACGCCACAGTTTCGCACGTTTGCCGTGACCCGTAGTCAACAGCGTTGTGCGTCACTGCGTGACGCTGGTGCCACGCCTATCGTCGCAGATCTCGACCAAGCCGCTAGTCTGGCACGGTTAGCGCGATTGGCTTCCATGGTCGTACACTTGGCACCGCCACCATCTGTGGGCGAAAAAGATACACGTACCCGCAATCTGGCCGCTATTTTACCTGACAGAATCACCTTGGTTTATATCAGCACAACGGGCGTCTATGGAGATTGTGGTGGTGCAATGTTCGATGAGACGCGTAGGATACATCCGCAGCAGGCACGAGCCAAGCGTCGTATTGATGCCGAGAGCGTTTTACGCCGCTGGGCCAAGCGTTCCGGGAGCAGGTTGGTGATCCTACGCGTACCGGGTATTTATGCGGAAAATCGCTTGCCGCTGGAGCGCTTGCAAAAAAAGATGCCTGCTTTGCAGGAACAGGAGGATGTTTACACCAATCATATTCATGTAGATGATTTGGCCAATATCATCAAGGTTGCTCTTTTCAGAGGGAGTGCGCTACGTATTTATCATGCAGTAGACGAATCTGACATGAAAATGGGAGCTTATTTTGATATGGTTGCCAACGCGTTTGCTTTACCCCTGCCCCCACGGTTAACGCGTACCGAGTTAGCACAGATCGTCTCCCCTTTAATGTTGTCGTTTATGTCGGAATCCCGACGACTATGTCATATCCGATTGCAGGAAGAGTTGGGTGTGCGACTGCGTTATCCGACAGTACAGTACTTCTTGGAAAACGTAGTGAAGGGTAACACTAAGGATGATGCTGTTTAATGAGGCAAGTATATTGGCTCGGAGGGGGATAGTCCCTTTTTGTTAGAGGGGACATGGATTTTGCGCTCATGTTAATCACTTGCCATTGCCATTGCCATTGCTATTGAGAAATTATCTCGTTCTATATGCGAATTTCGTATAAGTATAGGGCGTAAAAATTGTTGTAGCGAATGATGGCCTTCAGTACAGTTCACTCTACTTTATTAAAGTGCATGGTTGTTTTCAATATAGATACTGTGCGGGGCAATGGGTGTGGAGTGCTATTGCCTCGCGCCAATATAGGTAAGTGATGCGGCTATCTTTTAAAAATATACAGAAAAGTTTTTCTGGCTTACATGTGATTAATGACTTTAGTCGTGAAATTGCATCGGGGGAGCTGGTTGCTTTGGTAGGGCCATCAGGTTGCGGTAAATCAACTTTGCTGCATATTGCCGCAGGTTTGGAGATGCCAAATTCTGGAGTGATGCTGGCGGATGGACAATCAGTGCAGGGACCCGCGCCAGAGAGAACACTGATGTTTCAGGAAAATGCCCTGTACCCATGGTTAACCATGCTGCAAAATGTGGCATTGGCTCTGGAATTTCAAAAGGTGGCTAAAAAAGAGGCGGAAGTTGAGGCGCGTCAGTGTTTGGCGAAGGTCAATCTAAGAGGTTTCGAGAATTATTATCCGCAGCAGGTTTCCGGAGGGATGCGTCAACGTGCTGCACTGGCACGTGCATTCATTTCACGCCCAAAGGTGTTGCTGCTAGATGAACCATTCGGTGCACTGGACGCGTTGACTAGAATGACGTTACAGGATGCGTTGCGTCAATTAATTAGGCAGGGGGTAGGGCAAGATACTGCAACGAGTAAGCAATCTGCGCCAACGGTATTGTTGGTGACGCATGATGTAGATGAGGCATTATTTTTAGCAGATCGGATTTTAGTGTTTAGCGCACGTCCAGCGACGGTGCTTAAGGAATTCAATCTTGCCCATCACGAGAAGACACATGATTTATCAGAATTTTCTGCAATTCGCAGAGAAATTTTATGTTTACTTGGTATTGAAGCTGAGCAAGAGAGTTTTG
>JAATGO010000348.1 GCA_015654605.1 Betaproteobacteria bacterium | reverse complement strand
CTGGTTTGAGATAGACATCTGTCCAGCAGATGGGGGCATTAATGTCAGCTGAATTAATACGTAACAGATCTACTCTCAACCAGGGCTGACCCTCATCACATTTGAGAAGTGTTGCTAGAGCTGGGTCACAGGTGATTCTTTCTATGGATTGTACACGTCGCTCGGTTACTATCGCAAACTGTACAAGATCCTCGATATTAGAGATCGACTGCTCAAATGGCCGTTGGGGTTTCAGCGCTTCAATCCGGATTCCAGCCCGTTTACGACGTGAGATAAGCCCTTGGTCTTGCACCATCTGTAGAGCAGAACGGATGGTTGCACGGCTCACACCATAATGGACAGATAGTTCAATTTCGCTAGGTAACATGGTACCAATGCTTACTTTTCCAGTACCGATTTCTTGGATTAATTGTTGAGCTATTGCAACATATCGGGGCTGCATGCGGGTTCCTGCGAATGGAGTTGATGAATGCTCGCCATGGTATCTGCATCGCGTTGTTTTGCCAAGCGATGCATTTTATATGCGAGGAAAGAGTGAAAACAGGGGATAGGGATAGAGATGTGCAGGAAACTGAAAGGTGACTGTTGACGTTTTGGCAGAAAATCAATATAGTCCGTACATATTATAAAGTACGTACATATTAATTATGTTTAGGAGGCGGTATGGCAGGAACTTCAACTTTAGATTTGCAGGCGACGACACAAAGGCCTCTACCAAAACCCTGGTATTTACGCCTCGGATTTCAGATAACTGCAGGGATTGTATTGGGCATCGCCCTTGGCTTTATCGCCCCCAAGATCGCGATACCAATGAAAGTGCTGGGAGATATTTTTCTCAATCTCATTAAAACCATCGTAGCACCATTGGTTTTCTTAAATGTGGTGCTAGGCATAGCTGCTGCAGGAGATTTAAAAAGCGTTGGTCGCATAGGGCTAAGAGCATTAATTTATTTTGAGATAGTGTCGACTGTTATTTTGGTGATCAGTATGGTGATCGCTAATCTTTCTGGTGTCGGTAATAATCTCCACCTGGTAACTGATGCAGCACAAGCAGCAGCAAATAATGCGACTTATAGCAAGTCGGCATCAATGTCGTTTTCCCAGTTTTTATTGAGTATGTTCCCGCATAGCTTCTTTGGGGCTTTTGCAGAAGGGGCTTTATTACAGATTCTTGTGATTGCGATTTTATTTGGTGCCGCAGTGCTGGCGCTTAGGCCGGAACAAAGAAAAGGTGTGGAGTCTGCGTTAAATGGCATGTCGGATTGTTTCTTTAAATTGACAGACATGATCATGAAGTTGGCACCCATCGGGGCGTTTGGATCAATCGCCTATGCTATTGGCAATAGTGGTATGGCAGCTATTCTTTCACTTGGTTATTTGCTATTGGTGATGTATATCTCCTTGGCATTGATGATCTTTGTCGTGATGGGCTTGATCATGCGATTCTATGGCTTCAATATTTTCCTTTTCCTGCGCTATTTTAAAGACGAAATTGTATTGTTGTTTGCGACAGCTTCTTCGGAAAGTGCATTGCCCCGTTTAATAGAGAAATTACAAAGACTGGGGTGCTCCAAACAATCAGTAGGGTTGGTGTTGCCAACTGGATACGCTTTTAATCTCGATGGAACTGCAGTGTATATGTCACTGTGCGTACTGTTTCTTGCGAATGCCTATGGTATTCATCTGACGATGGAACATCAGTTAGGTATTTTGGCATTGATGTTGTTGACATCCAAAGGTGCGGCGACAGTGTCAGGAGGAACCTTCATTGTATTTGCTGCGACCGTGACTGCTTCAGGTGTGCTGCCAGTGGAAGGGTTGCCTCTGTTATTAGGAATTAATCGCCTGACATCTCAAGCAGTCTGTATTTGTAATTCAATGGGTAATGCCGTAGCAACGATGGTGGTATCGAAGATCAGTGGTGAATTTGATCCTGGCATGATGCGTATTGAATACAGCAATGTGCTTGTCAGAAAAGAAAATGCAGCAATCTGATGATCTTCAGGATAGTTTGTGGTGCGTATCTGATTTTGACATAACAGGAATATATGAAAATCACCAATATACAGGAATTATCGGTGCCACTAGAAGGCAATGTTGCCAATGCATTGGTGAGTTTTGCTGAACATAATGTATCGTTAGTTGCCGTGACGAGTGATGTCATTCGCCATGGTAAACCATTAGTTGGTTATGCTTTTGATTCGATTGGTCGTTTTGCGCAAAGAGGTATTTTACGTGAACGATTGATTCCACGTGTCATGCGAGCTACTCCAGAAGCATTACTTGATGCTAGTGGAGAATTGTTTGATCCGGCCAAAGTATTGCAAGTTGCTTTGCGCAATGAGAAGCCAGGTGGGCATGGGGATCGTGCAGCAGCAGCAGCAGCCATTGAACTGGCATTCTGGGATTTGAACGCAAAAATTAAGGACGAGCCTGCTCATGTGACAATTGCTCGGCATTTTGGTCGGCAGGGAAAACATACTGGAATTGATGTTTATGCTGCGGGTGGTTATTACTATGCCGACGAAACTACGGGCACGCTCAAGGAAGAGTTGGCGTCTTATGAAAGAATGGGATTCAATGCATTCAAGATGAAAATTGGTGGTGCTTCGCTTGCTACAGATATCGCGCGTATTGAGTCTGCACTTAAGGTCGTTCATGGTGACGGCAAGCGTTTGTCGGTAGATGCCAATGGGCGCTTTGATTTACCAACAGCACTAGCGTACGCAAAAGCGATTGCACCTTATGGTCTTCGTTGGTATGAAGAAGTAGGAGATCCTTTGGACTTTGACTTGAATCGGCATGTTGCTGAAGCGTATTCCGATCCCATTGCGACAGGTGAAAATCTTTTCTCAGCCCCCGACGCTAAAAATCTTGTGTTGTTCGGAGGGATGCGTACTGGTAAAGATATTTTCCAAATGGATCCTGGTTTGAGTTATGGAATTACGGAGTATGCACGTACGCTTGAGATTCTCGAGAAAAATGGTTTCGATCGTGCTCAAGCCTATCCACATGGCGGACATTTGATTAATTTGCATATTGCTGTTGGGCTGGAGTTGGGTGGATGTGAGGCTTATCCAGGAGTATTTCAACCATTTGGCGGTTATCCTGTAGAGTGTGCGTTGCAAAATAGTACTGTCAAACCGACGGATGCTCCTGGTTTTGGTTTAGAACAGAAGCAGGAGTTTACACCCTGGTTAGAGAAAATATCTCATTAAAATGAATGTCTGTTGCGGAACAACATCTGTGATTGCATAGAGGGGACACAGGCTGTCATCATTAATGATGGGCAACTCGGTTAGGCTGCAGTAGGATTGGTACAGCATTTTGATATGCCAATCATTGCTCCGATATCTGCTGCAGTTTCACAGATGCTGCAATTTTTGTAGAAGAAAATGTAGCGAAAATCAAGCTACTGCTGTTGACTCGCAAGAGATCCATGCAGACTACTGATATTGCTACCGTCACGCTCCAATTGATCGATTAGGCCGAGTTCCCAATTGAGGTATTCATCAAAGCGACGGTTACGCTCTTCTGCACTGCGAAATACATAGGGGCCATACCAGATATCGTCATCATTGGTGAGTATACCTTCTGCGCCGGAAGATACCGGTAAACCAGCTTTTTTCTTCGTCCCTTTCCAAGTCCCTTGTCTGTGATGAGAGTTTGTCCCTTTTTGCATTACTGACAGAAGCAGGCAGCAATTTCATCTTTATACTTATATAGTTATCCGCATTGACCACCAGCTTTTCTTTCTGGTAGCCATCTAACGAAAAGCTGAAAGTATCGATCTGCTGGTTGGATACAATGCCGAATGTCCCG
>JAATGO010000340.1 GCA_015654605.1 Betaproteobacteria bacterium | reverse complement strand
TTATTTCGTGTCCAATCGTATCAAGACAGGTATGCAAGCCACACTTGAAAACTTGCGCCAACTTGGCGTGCATGAGATTAATCCACAGTTCCTCTTGCTCAAGCAGGCAGAATCCAGCAAGGAGAAACGATTTGATCAGATTCGTACTCAAGTAGGCGAGCCATTGCTTTTCATCGGTGATAGCATCACTGATTTTGACGATGAGGCAACGACGTTAAAAGGTAGAGCAGTCTCACAGGCTTTCGTTTCTCACCAATCCAAAATATTTGGACAAAAATACATCATATTACCCAACCCTGTTTATGGATCATGGCTTCCACGTCAGAAAGAACTTCTGAGTACGGGAATGCAGACATGGAAGTAAGTCACTTGGTATGGATCAAGTGGACATCTTGAGGAGAATATTGGTAAGTGACAAACGTATCATGTGTAGAGGTCGCAGTTTGCGCACGAGTTTACTGATTTTTTTGTATATCGTAATGATTGTCCAATAACGCCTGACAAACTGTATTGATGAAGCGTAGGAAATTATTTCTATGGGCTTACAATATTTATCGGATAATTTGTTCTTCCTGCTCTTCCCATTTATTGGTTCAATTGGGTAAATGACAGAGTTGATCCGTTAGAAAAGTGGAGCTGATGGCAAAATTCAATAGCATTGGAGAGGTCGGATGTATAGTCGTTTCGAGGGGCTATAAAGGCGCGATATGAGGTATGTATTTTGAGATCGTTACGCTGTGAAATGAAAAGACTGAATTCTATACAGCACAGAATTCAGTCCTTCTTTTATAGAGACCGATCAATTTTTTCGCCTTTGCAGTTATTCTATGATAACGCTTTAGCTATTGATTGATTTGCGACCTACTTACGCTAGAAAAATTAAGCAAAGTTCTTTGCAACAAAATCCCAGTTGACGATGCCCCAGTATGCTTCGACATATTTGGCGCTAGCGTTACGATAGTCAATGTAGTAAGCGTGTTCCCATATATCTACGGTCAGCAGTGCCTTATCAGGTGTTGTCAGCGGTGTGCCAGCGCCAGTTGTGTTGACGATATCCAGTGTGCCGTCTGCTTTTTTGACAAGCCAGGTCCAACCAGAACCAAAATTGGCTAAAGCCAGTTTGGTGAATTCTGCTTTGAATGTGTCGAAGGAACCCCATTTTGCTTTGATGGCATCAGCTAGAGCCCCACTTGGAGCTCCGCTACCCTTAGGTGTCAGGGAATTCCAGTAAAAAGTGTGATTCCAGATTTGTGCTGCATTGTTGAAAACACCGCCAGAAGATTTTTTAATGATGTCTTCGAGTGACGCATTTTCAAATTCTGTCCCAGGGATGAGGTTATTCAGATTGGTCACGTAGGTCTGGTGATGCTTGCCATAGTGGTATTCCAGTGTTTCTTTGGAAATGGTAGGGGCCAGGGCGTCCAGTTCGTAAGGCAGTGCCGGAAGGGTATATGCCATGATAGTGAATCCTTTCTGTGCTATTTATTGATTGAAAAAACAATCGGTTTTAAAACGAGCTTTTTTATGGTCAGACTGTGATTCTAAAGCGTATAGCAATTGTTTGCACTCCTAGTTCTATATTCAGGAGATATAAGCTTATAAAATAGGCCTGTGTAGGAAGTCGGTTATGCACTTTTACGATGCGTTGCATGCATTTTAGAACGTATTTCATGAATAGGCATGAGATGCATTTTCTCAGAAAGGGCGCTGGCAGCGTTGCGCTCCTGATGTGTCACTGCTACGTTATGCGCTTTGCCCTCCATCCCAGATAGGATTTGCTCGAACTCATGCCTATTCATGAAATAAGTTTAGTTGGAATACGCCGTCTTTAGCTATGGGCGAGTCTCTAGTTTTTCTTGCACGGCAGCAATGCTAACATCAGCATTGCCTTGCGCCAGGCGTATGGAGACGGTACTACGTGGATGCAGTTCAGAGGGAGAGCGTAAAACTTTGCCTGTTTTGTCAGAAACGATAGCGTATCCCCGTTCTAACGTACGTTGCGGATTGAGCATTTCCAATTGTGCGGCTTGTGCCGTGAGTACTTGCTTTTGCTGCGTATATAGTGTTGTGATGACTCCAGTTATGCGCCTTGTCGTGTGCAGAAGTTGCAGGCGTGCAGGGGCTGTAGTGGGTAATTGGTTGTGCAACCGTATGTATGCATGTTGTAAGCGGTAACCGGCTTGTCTGAGCGGGGTTTGTGTGGCATGCGCCAGGCGTGTTTGCAAAGCCTGTAGTTTGACGCGTTCATGCGCGATATAGGCGGCAGGACTGATCAGTCGCCGTGATAGCCAATCTAGTGTCTGAGAGCGATTGGACAATTGGCGTTTGATGCTTCGATTGAGGGTGTTGCTATGTGCTTGTAGGTTGGCTAGCCATTGACTGCGCGGGATTGTTGCCAGTTCTGCGGCAGCGGTGGGGGTTGGCGCACGTAGATCCGCAGCAAAGTCGGTGATAGTAAAATCAGTTTCATGTCCAATACCGGCAATGACCGGCATGGCGCAGGCCGCAACGGCACGCGCAACGGCTTCATCATTAAATGCCCACAAATCCTCGATACTGCCACCTCCACGACAGACCAGTAAGACGTCGCATTCGTTGCGGCGGCTTGCAGTAGCAATCATTGCTGCGATAGAGGAGGCAGCGCCGTCTCCTTGTACGGGAGTGGGGTACACAATGACGCGTACATGTGGTGAGCGCCGCTTCAGTGTGGTGAAAATGTCACGAAGAGCGGCCGCTTGCAAGCTCGTAACAATGCCAATGCTGCGTACAAATGTTGGTATTGGGCGCTTACGCTCTTGTGCAAACAAGCCTTCCTGCTCCAATTTTTTTTTCAGGCGCAAAAAGGATTCATACAAATTACCTACGCCTGAACGGCGGATGGCCTCGACATTCAACTGATAATCACCCCGTGGCGTATACAGCGTTACCAAAGTGCGGACTTCAATTTTATCGCCTTCACGCGGGGTAAAGTCGGCATATTGGGAGCGCCCCTTAAACATGACCGCTCGCACCTGCGCCGCATCGTCTTTTAACGTGAAATACCAATGTCCAGATGCTGCACGCGTAAAATTAGAGACTTCTCCTGCAACCCATAGTAGTGGGAAATTACGTTCCAGCACACGAGCCACAGCCTGATTCAAGGCGGAAACGGCAATGACTGCTGAAGAGGTATTTGTAGCGGAAGTATAGTTGTCGGAGGGCATCTTGTAAGAAAAATATGGGAGGTCGTTATGGCACGGACAGGCGTTTTTAAGGCAGTCCTTGCCCTGGAGTATAGACTGATGGCGGGGTTTTATACAGAGAGCACGCGAAAGTAAAATAAGTGGCGCGAGAGGTTGTACCGAAGTTTTTCTTTGATGTCTTTCTGGAAATATTGTTTTGCTCCTTGCTCGCTGCGGCACAACACGTTACATTCTCCAACAGGAGTAAATTGCACCAGAAATTATTGCACCAGAAAAGGAGTTTCTTTTGTTTGCTATTGTTCAAGCTGCAGGTTGGCCGATCTGGCCGTTGTTGATTGCCTCCATTATTGGTCTGGCGCTGATTATTGAGCGCTTGTTGTACTTGCGACGTAGTCGTATCTTGCCAGAGCGTTTATTGCCTGATGTTGTGCGGGTGTATCAGGAAGGAAATGTGACAGGGACCGTTATTGATGCGCTGGCACAGAATTCACCG
>JAATGO010000187.1 GCA_015654605.1 Betaproteobacteria bacterium | reverse complement strand
ACTTCGACTATTTGCCCGTGTGACAGAACAACGATGCGGTCAGCACGTTCTATCGTAGATAGACGGTGAGCAATGACAAAGGTCGTCCGACCTTGCATCAGGCTATCCAGTGCAGCTTGTACTGCACGTTCTGATTCGGTATCGAGTGCGGATGTGGCTTCATCAAGAATCAAAATCGGTGCATCCTTATAGACGGCGAGAGCAATAGCAACACGCTGCCGCTGTCCGCCAGACAGGCGAGAACCATTGTCTCCGATGCGGGTGTCGAGGCCTTCTGGCAAGCCAAGCACAACATCTGTCAGATGCGCTGCATTCACGGCCGCTTGTACACGAGACATGTCTGGTGTGCTATCACCATAGGCAATGTTGGCCGCCAAGCTATCATCGAACAAGATGACATTTTGACTGACCATGGCAATTTGTTGGCGTAAGCTTTGTAGCGAAATATTTTCGATGGATTGGCCATCGAGCAGAATGGTACCGGTGGTCGCTGAATAAAAGCCGGGAATCAGGCTAACTAATGTAGATTTCCCGCCACCAGACATGCCGACAAAGGCAATGGTCTCTCCTGGCTGTATGCTGAGATTGAGATGTTGCAGTGCAAGCTGTTCATGTCCAGGGTAGGAAAAACTGACATCAATAAATTCGATTTTTCCTTGACTGCGTGTCGTGAGTGTAGCACCGCCAGTGCGTTCGGTTGCTTTGTCAATCAGGTTGTAGACGGCATCTGCAGCAGCCATGCCACGTTGTAGTGGGCCATTGACTTCGGCGAGTTGCTTTAACGGCGCCAGCAACATCAGCATGGCAGTAATGAATGAGACAAAACCTCCCACCGTGATTTGTCCATGGCCTGACTGTATCAGTGCCATGACGATGACAATGGCTACCGCACAGGCTGTCATTAACTGCGTAATGGGCACAGTGGCAGAGAAGGTGCCGGTCATGCGCATGGTATAACGGCGTAAATTTTCTGCGCGTTGATGGAAGCGCTCTTTTTCATAGGCATGGCCACCAAAGATTTTGATTACTTGCTGGGCTCTTGTGGTTTCTTCTATCAATTGCGTTAATTCAGCATTGACAGTGAGAGAGTTCTGATTCAATTTTTTAAGGCGTTTTCCTGTGGTGCGCACGACAAAAGCCACCAATGGAAGCAGTACCAAGGTAACAATGGTGAGCGCCCAGTTCAGATACAGCAGCCAGGCGAGCAATCCCAGCACAGTCAACGCTGATCGCACAATGGAGGTAAACACCTTGGTGACCATATCGATAATTTGCTGTACTTCGAACATCATCGAATTGATGACTTTCCCAACGGTATTGGTGGCGTAGAAGTTGACAGGGAGGTCGAGCATGCGGCTAAACATCTGACGGCGTAATTCATTAAGAATCCGCGTGGAGACCCAGGTCATCATGTAGGAGCTGGTAAAGGTGGATATACCTCGGATAAAGAAAATGCCGATCACTGCTAATGGCACCAACCATAGGGAGAAAGTGGGTTTGCCAACGAAGCCTTTGTCTAGTAGGACTTGAAAAATGTACGGTACCACTGGTTCGGTTGCTGCGGTGATGATCATTCCCAGAAAGGCGAGCGCCAGCCGTTTTTTATACGGACGATGGAGCGCGGCGAGCCTTCTTATATTGGATGGGAAAAGCATGTTGTTCCTTACTTTTTGCTGCATGTGAAAATGGGGCGAAGTGCTGAAGCTGTACAGGAGTGTCCAATGGTGGATAAACGCCCTAAACGCACCGTGCTAAGAGTGCGGTTCGTTTGGGGTGTCATGATATATCGAGCCGCCAGAGCCATAGTTCGGTCGTATAGTGGAGCAGTCGCACATTGTAATCTAAAGTGAGGTTGTCTCGCCGTAATAACAGTGTATCTGCTTAGCAAAATAGGGAAATGAAGCGACTCTAAGCAAGGTCACAGGCAAATAAGTTTCTTTTTTGCAATTTTTGTAACAAGGGAAGCGCGCAGTTTGGGTGCAAGCGTCTTCACCTAGATGATGGATTGGATTCTCTTGATGCATCCTATTTTTAGTAACATTTCTTTACGGAGAGCTTTATTGAGGGCTTTGGTAGGGGAAATTTTTTTGATGCGCTTAGCGGAGGGTGGGCATCAGGAGGAAACAGTATGTGTGACGGCGCGGATGACGGAATGATTAATTACATAAACAAATGCAAAAATATTCGTTTTCTCTGTTCATTTTTTTCTCTAGTCTCGTAGAAAGTGCCATATTGTGATTTTTCTTAGCGTTCAAACTACATAAGAGGGGAAGATCATATTCTGGCAAGACGTTTTTATATCGTCAAAATAAAAGCAGATTATCTGTTGCATATCAGCTTTGTACCATTGTCCCTGTCCCCATAATAATAAATCAGTAATATCAATCAAAGTCACTATGAAAACTATAATTCATTTCCCGCTTTCTTTTCCGATTCACCGTCACTCATTCTGCTATTCATTATGGCGATCCCTATGTGCTTTGGTGTCCGTATTCATGATACTGGGTACTTCTCCCGTGCTGTCACATGCGCAGGAAACCAAAGTTGTTCGCATCGGTTATCAGAAATCATCAACATTATTTACGTTGATCAAAACAAATGGAACGCTAGAGAAATTACTGGCATCAACGGGTACCAAGGTGAGTTGGCATGAATTTTCTAGTGGATTGCCACTTTTGGAGGCGTTAAATATTGGTAGTGTCGATGTGAGCGCAGACGTTGCCGATACCGTACCCGTATTCGCACAGGCCGCAGGAGCGAGGTTAACCTATATCGCTCAGGAGGCACCATCTCCATCAGCACAAGCAGTTATTGTGCGTACTGACTCGCCAATTAAGACCATCGCTGACCTGAAGGGAAAACGCATTGCTGTTACCAAAGCAGCGGGAGTGCATTATCTTCTGATTGCGTTATTACAAAAAGCGGGCTTAAAATTTTCTGATATCAGTGTTAGTTATTTGACCCCAGCCGATGGTCGAGCTGCTTTTGAGCGTAAGAGTGTGGATGCATGGGTAACGTGGGATCCATTTTTGGCTGGTGTGCAACGTCAAAGCCAAGTGCGTGTTCTGGCAGATGGTAATAAAGTGGCAGACTACCAGCGCTATTATCTTGCATCAACTACGTACGCTAATGCCAATCCGGCTGTAATTGCATTGATCTTTGATGAATTGCAGAAAACAGGTCGTTGGGTGCAGCAACACCCCAAGGAGGCGGCAGAAGCTTTGGCTCCTGTATGGGGATTGGATACACCAACCATTGAGTTGGCTAACAGCCGTCGTAGTTATGAAGTTCGGCCGGTTGTGCTGAGCAATCTCGGTGAACAGCAGCGGATTGCGGATGCTTTTTACGATGCTGGTTTGTTGCCCAAAAAAGTGGATACCACAGATGTGGCAATCTGGAAACCAACCCGCTAGGGAATTCAGATCAAGAGCACTTTGGGTTCCAGCCTCTCGGCAGTGAAACAGGCAGAGGTTGATGGCAGTGATCTTTTAATGCAGGCTTACAATATTTTGCCTTGTGCTCTGACTAATTCCTTTAAGGGATCAATATTT
>JAATGO010000116.1 GCA_015654605.1 Betaproteobacteria bacterium | reverse complement strand
TGCGCACCGACACTATGCCGGGCGCAGCAACAAGCTAATTATTTAATATAGCCAGCATCTTCCATCAAGGCTTTCACTTTTTTTGCAGCATCATCTAATGCTTCCTTGCTGGTTTTATCTCCAATAATGGCTTTTTGTAATTCAGGCCAAATCAGATTGGATGCTTCGATCCATTCTGGAATCAGTGGAGGTGTATAACCATCTTCGGCAACGCCTGCAGCAAAAGTCTTGAATACTTCTGTCATATATTTGTCGCCTTTGGCCTGAAATTCCTTCAGTGCAGCTGCTTGCGCATCTTTACGTGTTGGCATCAATCCTTTTCTGGCTTCCAGCATTTGCGAATCGAAACTAGTCAGATACATCAGCAGATCTGCTGCTGCTTTTGGTGTTGGGCAAGAGTTTGTTATTGAAAATGAGTGCGAGCCAGCCCAACCAGTACGTTTTCCACTATCGCCCTTAGGACTACGCGCAATACCAACCTCTCCAGCGATCTTGGAACTCTTTGGATCATTAAAGAAGGAAGCCCAGCCCCCCCAGTCCAGATCGAATGCTACCGAACCACTGGCAAAGCCATTGCCAAGGTCGTCCCATACATAGTTAGGAGCTCCTTTGGGAACCGCACCTGCTTTATAGAGATCGACAAACCACTGTAGTGATTTCACACCTTGTTGTGAATTGAAAGTTGGATTCCATTTGCTATCAAACATGGCACCACCATTGGCACGCAGAACTTCATAGAAACGACCGGTGATCGCTTCATCTTTACCAGCAAACTGCGTACCATAAAATTTTGGCGGCTTAGCAAAGAAAATCGCTTGTTGTTTCGCTTCTTCTAGAGTGTCTGGCGGGGCTAATTCCTTACCAAATTTTTCTTTATAAGCCTTCTTGTTGGCGGGATCGTTGTAGACTAATTTATTGTAATAAAGCTCACTGATATCAGAGTGACGAGGCAATTGTACGAGCGAACCATTGACTGTTGAGTGGACGAGTACCGATGGTACAAAATTATCAAGATAAGATGCTGGAATGAGATCACGCAGATTACGATAGATATTACCGTACTGCGGTGCAAAGCTGGTATGATTCGACGCGATACAATAATCTATCTTACCTGCGGCAATATCCTGTTTTATTTCACGATCTAATTCAAAATGATTTTTTCGTGAAATGATATCAACCTTGCCGCCAGTTTTCTTTTCCCAACTATCTATCACAGTATACAGCGTCTCGTATTGTGTACCCCCAATTAGTTTCACACGCAGTGTCGTCCCTTTGAATTCACCATCAGCATAACTGCTCACACTTGCTAATGTCATTCCAACAGCGGCAGCTGCAATACTTAGTTTAATCCAAACTCTATTCATTACTGTCTCCTAGGTTTTATTGGCTTTGTTAATTTTGATCTGTACTACCTGCCATACTCACTTGATGCTACTTCAATACTATTTAGCGACATAAACTCCTTATCTTACTTCGTACATCCAGATAAAATAGTTGATGGTAGCGCGACTCTGTTATTCCAAGATTTATTCAGAAAGGATAGGAGCTCGCTCGTCAATCAAGCCATTTTTGCGTAACGTCATCCAAAACTCGATTGGGATCTATTGCTGAAAATATTCTATATTCTTGCGCACTTCCTGTTCAGAACGAGGCCCCATCACCACACTGGAAATATGAGGATGAATATAAGGAAATTGCAAGGCAGCAGCGGCCATTGATACATTGAATTCATCACAATGATGCTGCAATTGTTGAACACGTTGAATTACATCTGATGGAGCATCACCGTAGTTATATTTTGCACCGATGGCCCCCCCCTGCGCTAGAATTCCTGAATTAAAAGGACCGCCTAATAACACAGATACCTGTCTGTGAGCGCACTCAGGTAATAATTTGTCCAATGCTTTCTGTTCCAACAAGGTATATCGTCCTGCCAACAAGCAGCAATCAAGAGAAAATTCTTCCATTGCCTCCAGAACAACTTCACTTTCATTAACACCGATTCCAATAGCTTGAACCATACCACTACTACGTAATTCGTCCAGCGCTTTGAACCCACCTTCTTGTAACTGCCTCCAGTAATGGGGATGCAAATCACCATGTGTTACGCGACCAATATCATGTATTAACAAAATATCGATACGATCGATTCCCAATCGTTGTTGACTGTCTTCAAAAGAACGGATGATACCTTCGTAACTATAATCAAATACTGGTTCAAACGGGAAAGGATCTCCCCAGCCATCATGCAAATCACGTACTGAGCTTCCATTTCGTAAACGCGATTTGAGTACCCGTCCAACTTTAGTTGATAATACAAATTCCTCACGTTTCCAGTTTCGTAGAACATGGCCAAGCCGGTGCTCACTTTTACCATACCCATAAAATGGAGCACTATCAAAATAACGAATGCCTGCATCCCATGCAGCATGCAATGCGGCCTCTGCGACTTCAAATGGAAGGTCGTGATAGAGACCGCCGATACCAGCAGTCCCCATCCCTAATGCACTCACTTCAAGCTGTGTCTTGCCTAGCTTGCGAGAAGGCATGTTCTTAACGAAAAAATCTGTGCTCTTCATCATTCACCGCAAACGCTGCTTGCTGATCGCATCAAATACATAGCTAGGACCATTTTTTGGTGCGAGATAGAGAGTATCTCCATAATGAAAATTTTGTCGCTCGTGAAACACGACACATAATTCTTTTCCGGCGTAATTGCAAAACAATTCTGTGGTAGCACCTGTCAACTCCACTACACTGACTGTGCATGCCAATCCTTGCCCAGCAGAGACTACGCCAAAATGTTCTGGACGTACTCCATAAATGACAGCCTGCCCATCAATACCGCTAGTCAACGGCGCAGCCAATTTTTGACCATCAGGAAATTCAACCCAGGCTTTATTATCTTGTTTGCGATAAATACCTTCTACAAAATTCATAGCCGGCGAACCGATAAATCCGGCAACAAACAAATTATTTGGGTTGTCATAAACTTCCAGTGCCCCCCCCTCCTGTTCTACTCTTCCGTCATGCATGATAACGATCTTATCTGCCATGGTCATGGCTTCAATCTGATCATGCGTTACATAGATAGAAGTTGTTTTTAAGCGTTGATGCAACGCCTTGATCTCGGTACGCATCTGCACACGTAACTTGGCATCAAGATTGGATAATGGCTCATCAAAGAGAAATACTTTAGGATCACGGACAATGGCTCGTCCCATGGCGACACGTTGTCGTTGGCCACCAGACAATTCTCGTGGATAGCGTGCCAATAATTTCTCCAGTCCCAAGATATCAGCGGCACGCTTGGTACGCTCAGCGATTTCCTGTTCTGGGCGCTTGGCAAGACGTAAAGAAAAACTCATATTGTCTTGCACTGACATGTGGGGATACAAGGCATAGTTCTGGAACACCATGGC
>JAATGO010000041.1 GCA_015654605.1 Betaproteobacteria bacterium | reverse complement strand
GTTGTACCAGGTCTGATTGCATGTCGCGATAGAGCAGTTCTTCCTCTGCCTGTTTCGCCAACTCCAGGTTTTCATTGTACGTGATGTCGCGTTTGAGCAGAATTTCGGACGGTGCATGCAGGATTCTGCCAGCATTATCTTTCACAAGGAAACTGAAGCGCCGGTACAGAGCAAATTCACGAACGCGACCATCTGTATTGAGTGTCAGGATTTGCTTGTCTCTAGTATCCGCTAATACTTGCAGGATGGCTTCTGCCTTTTTCGGATCATTGCTGACAGTGGCACCACTGGCAACGATATAGCGTTTCAATTCAATACTTAATGGTGAATTTGATGGAAAACCTAGATAGATGGTCTTGAAAGGAAGACTGGCTGCGCCACGCAGATGAAAGCCGCACGCGCTGAGGGCAGTCACAACAAGCAGTATGAGAAGCCATGGAAGCCGCTGGGTGGAGAGATGAAAACGCATACGCATCATGAATATTTTCCAAAAGTCGGTGACGTCGTTGTATCAGACAACGATGTTAATCAATTTACCAGGAACCACGATAATTTTCTTCGGTGTTCCAGTGAGATGTTTTTGAATATTGTCATCATTTAGCGCTGCCTTTTCTACGGCAGCGCGATCCATATCCACGGCGACGGTGATGCTGCCGCGCAGCTTACCATTGACCTGAATCATCAGCTCGATTTCCTTTTGCGTCAATGCCTCGACATCAACTTGTGGCCATTCCGCATCCAGAATATCTCCTTCAGTTGCCGCATAGCCGAGCTCAACCCAGATAGCATGTGTGATATGTGGTGCAACTGGGTAGAGTACACGTAGAAAAATGGAATAGCATTCTTTCAAAATACTATTACCAATAGCGGTATCTGGCAGCTTAGCAGCTTCCAGCGTGTTCAGCATTTTCATAGATGCTGACACGACGGTGTTATATTGGATTCGTTTCAGATCATGGTCTGCCTGTTGCAAGGTCTTGTATATGTCACGGCGTGCCGCTTGGTGTGCTTCTGTCAGTTCTTCTTTGTGCAGCGTGCCTGCAGCCTTGATTCTTTCCGCATGGGAGACTGCAAATGCCCATACTCGCCGCAGAAACCGTTGCGCACCTTCAACACCAGTACCGGACCATTCCAGGGTCTGTTCTGGTGGTGATGCAAACATGGTAAACAGGCGGGCTGTGTCAGCACCGTATTGATCGATTTGCGCCTGGGGATCAATGCCATTGTTTTTCGATTTTGACATTTTTTCTGTGCCACCGATGATGACGGGCTGTTTATCTGACTTCAGAGTAGCACTGACGGGGCGACCTTTATCATCAAAACTGAGATCAACATCTGCCGGGTTATACCAGATTTTCTTTCCTCCCTCCGTTTCCCTATAGTAGGTTTCATTGAGAACCATACCTTGCGTGAGTAGGTTAGTAAACGGCTCATCAAATTTCACCAGACCGAAGTCGCGCATGACTTTGGTCCAGAAGCGGGCATATAATAAATGCAATACCGCATGTTCAATACCGCCGATGTACTGATCCATGGGCATCCAGTAATCATTGCGTGCATCGACCATGGCAGTGTTATTGCCTGGCGAGGTATACCGCATGTAATACCAGGAGGAGTCGACAAACGTATCCATCGTGTCTGTTTCTCGCCGTGCTGGTTTGCCGCAGGTAGGACAGGCCACGTTTAGGAATTGTTCATGTTTGTTAAGGGGATTGCCACTGCCATCTGGTACGCAATCTTCTGGCAGTACGACAGGTAAATCTTTTTCCGGCACTGGGACATCGCCACAAGTATCACAGTGGATGATAGGGATGGGGGTACCCCAGTAGCGTTGACGAGAGATCCCCCAGTCGCGTAGGCGATAAGTGGTTTTTTTCTCACCGATCTGCTTTGCGACTAGATCCGCCGCTACAGCATCAACAGCAGCTTGTGAAGACAGAGCATCGTATTTTCCTGACTGGATTATGTGACCATTATCTTTGTCGCTGTACCATTCCTGCCATGCATCGGTAGAATAGGTTTTGCCTGTAACAGCAATGACCTGCTTAATGGGTAAGTCGTATTTTTTGGCAAAGGCAAAATCACGTTCGTCATGCGCAGGGACACCCATGACAGCACCATCTCCATAGGTAATCAATACATAATTACCAACCCACACCTCGATCTGCTCGCCAGTGAGTGGGTGGGTGACGAACAGGCCGGTTGGCATGCCCTTTTTTTCCATCGTCGCCATATCGGCTTCGATGACGCTACCCTGCTTGCATTCCGCAATGAAGGCTGCTAGTGCCGGATTGTTTTGGGAGGCAAAAGTTGCCAGCGCATGTTCTGGTGCCACTGCACAGAAGGTGACTCCCATGATCGTATCGGCACGCGTAGTAAAGACCCACAACTTGCCGTCATTGATCAAATGACCGTCGGCCTTGATCTGATGTGGAAAGGCGAAACGCACACCAGTGGATTTACC